>JAGBLC010000035.1 GCA_017635615.1 Prevotella sp. | reverse complement strand
GCATCGGCTGCAGCATAATAGAGCGGACCGACGTTGCTCAGCTCGTTGAACACCATGTCGCACCAGTCTTCCTCGCTATAGAGGTCGCTGAAGCCCATCAGGTCTTGTCGCGACACGAGCTGTGCCGTCTCGATGCCGAAGTAGTTGACCAGTCCGTCGGCGGCATCGTCGGAGATGGCTCCCGAGAAGTCGAGACCATACTGCATGACGGCCATCATTCCCATGGCATGCGAGAGGTCGGCCACTGCCTTGGCCTCTTGTTCGGTATAGTTGCCCTGGGTATAGGTGTTGCGCATGTGGCTCCAGTCGAAGTTGCAGGTCGAGAAGTCGTAGAAGTAGTTGGTGCCTGTGGGGTCGCCGTAGGGCACCTGCAACGTTGTCGTTCCGTGACCCGTCTGGGGGTACTGATGGTAGTTGAGTATCTGAGCCGTTGCCGTAGCCACACAGCCCACCACACAGTGGCGCGGATACTGCTCACCGTCGAGCAGCAGGGGGCACTCGTTGTTGAACGGTTCCTCCTGTCCCCACTCGGTAGAGAGCAGGGGACGCACCTCGGGCAGGTACTTGTCGGTGTTGGGTTTCACCACGCGCGCCTGTACATTATTATTCACATAGTAGGCAGCAGCCTCTTCCATGGCGGTGAGCCACCACTGGAAGCCGTCGTTGCGCTCTGTCGTCGTATAGCTTTTCTCCGAATAGGCCACCACTTCGGGCAGCAGGTCGTCGGCCGTGACGATGGCGAAGCCACCATCGGCATAACCCATCACGGTGAGGTTGCCTCTCTCAGCCAGTGTCAGCAGCTGTCCCTTGCGGGGAGCCTTGTGCATCTTGCCCATCTGCGCCTGGATTGCCTTGGCGGCAGTCTGGGCCATCTGTGCCTGTGTTCGCGGCTTGGCTTGCGAAGGCATCACGCCGACGAGAGCCAATGCCAACGTCAAGGATATTTTGTTGATTCTCATAGCTGTGTTTATTTGATATATTTCTTACCGTTGATAATGTAGATGCCGTTCTTCATCGAGGGTGCGGGGGTACGGGGGTGCGAAGGTGCGAGATTACCTTCTTCGCCTTCCACGAGACTATTCTCGTACCCACGTACCTCCGTACCTTCGTACCCACGATATATCAGTCGTCCCTGCAGGTCGTAGACGGGTGATGGGTGATGGGTGATGGGTGTTGACGACAAACTGATGGCTGTCGGGATGACAGCCTCGTCGTCGAAGGCACCGTCGCGGATGGTGACATCGTCGATGAAGATGGGCTTGCCGGCCTCACCCTGGGCAAAGAACTTCACCACGACGAAGTCCTGCTGCTTGAAGGCTGTCAGGTCGATGGTCTCCTTCGTCCATCCGTCGGTCGTGATGGTCGTATAGTCGGCCTCTGTCAGGATGGTCTCTGTGCCGTCGGCCTGCCACAGCTTGGCAACGACCTTGCTGGCCGAACCAGCCTCAGCCTTGTGGAAGAAGGTCAGCGTGGGCTGCTTCACCCCGGCGAAAGTCAGACGTGGTGTGTTGTACGAGCTGTTGTCGCCCGTCAGGAAGGGCATGAACATCAGCGAGCCGGCATCTTCCGTGGCAGCATCCTCCGTAGAAGGATTGAACGAGCGGATGCCACTCTGCTCCGTCCAGATGGATGTCTTCAGATAGCCCATGGCGAACGTCTCACGATACGGCAGGAGCATGGGAACGCCCGTAGCTATCTTGGCAGCACCGGCCTTGCTCGTGCCAGCCACATTCTCGGCCGTGATGAGCCATTTAGCAATATCGAAAGCCTCCGTGTCGGTATAGTCGGCATCGAGCGAGCGATCCTTTCCCTGGTAGAGCAGTTCGCCCTGCGAGCCGTCGGCATTGGTGGCATAGACACTGTAGGTGACATCGGCAGGGCGCACCACATAGCCGTTGGCACCCGTTGCAGAAGCCTCGGCCCACTCGAAGTGGACGCTGCCCAGGTTGTCCTGGATCATCGTCACGACAGGAGCCTGCGGGATGTCGACACCCACATAGACTTTCTCCATCTCGGCACGCAAGCCGTTGCCGGCCTCGTTGTAGGCGACGACGGTATAGTTGTTGTAGCCGTTCTTCGGACCATTGTCGTCCACCGACTGACTGCTGCCCACTGCGGGGTTGTCGATGGTGGCGACGAGCTGCTCATCGCGCATCACCTCTATCTTGCTGATGCTTGTCAGGGCAGCGCCTCCGATGGTCGTCGTCGGAGCGTTGAACGATACGGTGGCCTTCAAGGCACCCGTAACGTCGGCCTCCACCTTCAGGTTGTCCACCTGTGCGGGAGCATCCTGCGAAGCCCCGATGCGCACCTCCACGTCGTCGAGATAGAGTGCGCTGCCCACGTTCGGCATGGCGTGGAAACCGATGCAATAGCTGGCGGCCTCGCTGACGGTGAATTCCTTGGTGAACGTCACATAGTCGGTATTGGTGATTGTGCGCTCAGCGATGAGCGTGGTGGTCTGTCCCTCTACGGTGGCTGTGCGTCCCATCGTCACCTCAAACTTCTCGGGAGTGGTGTTGTAGCCAGCCTTCATCTTGAACGTCAGGGCGTATGCTTTGCCCGGCTGCAGCTGGAGGGGCGGTGTGATGAGCCAGTCGTCGGTGTTGCCGTCGGTCTGGCACCACATCTCCTCATAGCTCTGGCCACTGTCCCAGTAGCCACCCGAGGTGTGCACCTTCCATGTCAGCTCGCCCCAGCGGTCGCTGTCGCCGTTGACGTTGATGACGGTGAAATATTCCAGATGGTTGCCCTCGCCGAACTGCTCCACGAAGGGCACGCCGAAGCCGTCGCCGGCCACCTGCTTGTTCGACAGGGCGCGCTGGCTCAGCGTTCCCTCGTTGTTGGCCACCACGGCATACTGATATTCCTTCAGCGTTGTTATTTCGAGTGTTTCCGAGAAGGTCGTTGTCGTCAGGTCTTGCGCCACGAGTGTTTCCTCGCCCGACTCTATACGGTAGACGTTATAGGTGATGGTTCCCATATATCCGCCGTTGACGGTTGCAGTGGGAGCTGTCCACGAGAGGTCTACGTGGCCGTCGGCATCCATCGTCATCACGACATTCGTCGGAGCCAACGGTGCATCCGGTCCTATCCACTGCGTGAGCGATGCCGTCTGACCCTCGCCCGAAGCGTTGCTCAGGCGCACCGTGAAGGTGACGTTGCCGCCCTCGCTGAGCGTGATATCCTTGGTGACGGTAGCACCTGCATTGACCGTCCCCGTCAGCGTCTGCTTGGCTCCTTCGTCGGTGCCGTAGCTGAGCGTGTAGGTCATCTCGCCCTCCAAGGGCTGGTGGTCGAAGGTCTCGGTAGGAGCGGTGAACGAGAACGTTCCCGACAGGCTGCTGCCTTCGAACGATGCTGTCAGATTGGTAGCCTTCGCAGGAGAGTCTGCTGCAGCCGGTTCGCCGACGATAATCATGCCGCCCATATAGTCGTAGTCAATGGGCAACTCGCCGATCTTCGTTGCCTGTGCCGTGGCCAGGTCGATGGAATAGAGCGTAGTAGGATCGCTCCATGTGGGCATTGTCAGCAGGTAGAAACGGTTGGTCACGGGGTCGATCTCGCCCGTAGAGCCTTTGTACGAATAGATGCCGAAGCCTATCTGTCCGACGACGGTCTCTGCACCGTTGTTCGTGTTGATGCGCACGAGGTTGCCCTCGGTGTCGATGCCGTAGAGCTCGTCGACGCTCGTCACGCCCAGAGCGGCATACGTGCGGCCGGGCGTAGCGATGTCGGTACGCGTGAGGTTCTTATAGTCGATCTTGCCCAAGACGCCGTCGCTGAACTGCGCGTACACCGTGCCGTCCATACCGCAGGCAGCCTCCTGCAGGGCAAACTTCTTGTCGACATCCTTCTGGCTCACCGTCCAGTCTTTCGTGTCGATGCTGTAGAGGATATAGCGGTCGGGCGTGAAGAAGCCCTGCTTATAGTCCATACCGTAGATGATACCGTCCTGATAGCCGGTGCCCATCTGGAAATAGAGTTCGGGAGCCGTCTTCTTGGCGGCAATGGCCGACGGGTCGCTGGCCGGAAAGCCGTAGACGCCGTTGGTCTCGCGGTTGGGGTTGTCGACGAAACTCACCCATATCTCGGCATCCTGGGCGTGTAGCTGCACAGGCAGGCACAGAGCCGTCAGGGCTGAGAAAAAGAAAGTTTTTATTGTGTTCATCATATCTTTAACGAAAGTGTGTTCAGAATAACTCATTCTCACCACATAGACACAGAGGCACAGAGTTTTTCTGTCTCTCTGCGTCTCTGTGTCTATGCGATCAGATGATATTTCATTTTACGACGGCCTTACGTCCGTTCTGGATATACAGACCCTTGGTGGGATTGACCACGCGGCGGCCCTGCAGGTCGTAGATGGGTGATGGGTGTTGGGTGTTGGGTGTTGAGGTGAGGCTGATGGCGGTGGGATCGACGTTCTGCGATGCAGCAATGATCACGTTACTGCCGTCCTCAGGCGTGTCGATGAAGCACTGGTTGGCAGCCACCTGGCCTGCCTTGCCCATCACGATGTTGCCCGTCTGACCGTCGGCCACGAGGCGCATCACGCTGACGTTCTCAGCATCCTTCATCGGCAGGCACGTACCCTTCAGCAGGTTGCCCTCGATGGCAGCCACCTCTTCGTCCACGGGGATGAGCGTGTTGCTCACGGCAGCATAGCTCTTCGAGCGCAGTATCACGCCCGTCATGGCCGGCACCTTGCCCTCGATCTGTGTCAGGTGAGCCACACCGTCGTTCACAGCGTCGATGTAGTAAGCCTCCACGCCGTCCTTCAGCTCGTAAGGAAACTCGGTGAACATCGTGGTGTAGTAGTTGCCGTCAACATCCTGAAGCCCCTTGTTCATCTCCACCATCAGCGGGTTCTCCTCGTTGACGGGCTGCATGATCCAGTTCATCTCATCCCAGTTGATTTCCAACAATTCACCCGTTTCACCAAATGTAGCCTCAGAAGGTGAAAAGCCCTTAATCTTTATATTACCATCTTCACCTTCACCGATGTAGAACTCGCGATTCATACCATCAATTTGAGAAATAACGGCGGTCATGAAGCTATAAGCTTCAGAGTCTTTCGGATACTCCTTAGCTATTTCTTCCAAGACCTTCTTCTGCAATGTTGCCCAGATATCCAGGGTATAACCCATACTTGCAAGACGCTGCTGAAGATTCTTGATGTCCCCGGGTTGTAGCGGTGTATGGAAGTGCATCCGGAAAGTGTTGTCTGTATTTTCAACGGTTTTGAGGTATACATTGCAGTCGAAGAAAGGTTTCCACTGGCTGCTGTACTGACGAACCCAGTTTTGGAAAGACTCTAAAGACTCCGCATCAGCAGGATAAAGCAAACTACTCACTACCAAGAACCATAAAGGACCATTCTCATAGAAGTCTTTCACTTCTTCACTTTCGGGGAAGTTGTCAATGGCCTTCATTACAAATTCCTCCAACTTGTGTAAATAAGCACCGAAACTCACGCCTTGGCTGGTCATATCGTAAGTGCTGTAGCTGCCGCTCTTCCATCCGTTACTGTTCATAAGGTTCATGAAAGCTGTGCCGTCGACATACTGTCCATTCTCATCCACTTCTAACTGATCTAAATCGTCTTGAATGAAGTATTGTCCATCAGTGTCATAGTAAAAGATTGAAGCGGGCAGCGTTCGAGCACTGCTTTCCGTCTCAGAAGGCTGGGGAGCATACTTACTGTTCGTCGAAAGTACGTCGCCATAACCATTGTTAATAATGCGATAGTAACCTGTTTTAAGAGTGGGATACACGGGGACATCGCCCATGTCTTCGTCACCTTCTTCTTGAGCCAGTGCCACTGTCGGCACAGCCATCATGGCCATCATGGCCAAAGTCATGTAGATTTTCTTCATATTATTTATTGTTTATAAGTTTGTAGAATCATAGATTTCCCTTAAGCGAGTGCAAAAATAGAAAGAAAAAAACAAACGCACAACTTTTTTACCAACAATAACCCTTTTGCGCCTTTTCTTTAACGCTGATTAACGGAGAATGAGCGAAAGGGAAAAAAGAACCGCGAAAAGAATCGGGGAAACATTGTCTTATGTGGCAGCGTAGGAGGGGTGGGACTTCTTATGTGCTGCTGAGGTGATGTGTCAAGATAATTCACAAAACACCCTATGCAAGAATCGCATATTTCCGACCGAGAAGAGGTTTGGTCGTAAATATCGCAGTATTTCGATGTTTGCGTAAGGAGTTGATTTTTAAGCCGTTGTATTCAGGCGGCATTGTAAGAGCAATTTCATTGGATGCAATATGCGTCATTTTGGTGTGCAATATGCGTCATTTTGGGTCCCAATATGCGTCATATTACCCAGCAATCTGCGGCAAATTAAGCACCAATATGCCGTCAATTACATCCAAAGAGATGATCTGCGAGGCTACAATGCGTTATTTTTGGATGCCGGAAGCGCCTTTTTCCGTCTTTTCCGCTTGTAGAATGCCGAAAAAGGTTGATGGTGTTTTGTCAAGAAAATTCACAGCGTAACACCTGCCACGTATGCGCTGCTTATGCGCTGTTGCGACGTGAGACACGTCGCCTCCTACATTGCTACCTGTGCGCTGTTGCGACTTGAGACACGTCGCCTCCTACGTTGCCACCTATGTGCCAATGTAGGAGGTCACGTTTCCGAACGTGACACCTGCCACTTATGCGCTGCTTATGCGCTGTTGCGACGTGAGACACGTCGCCTCCTACATTGCTGCCT
>JAGBLC010000034.1 GCA_017635615.1 Prevotella sp. | reverse complement strand
TTGCGACGTGAGACACGTCGCCTCCTACTTGTGCGCTGCAAATGGCGGGCGTTTTTCAGCGGAATGTTTTTATTCCCAATTTGGGAAAGCTTCATTCCCAATATGGGAATGCGCGGCTTTATGAAGATTTGGTAGCGGTTGACGATTATTGTGGCTGTTTTTTTGACGGATGGAGGCGGGGGCAGGATGCGAAACGGCGCATCCCTACATCGTGGAAATACGATGGGTGTGCCAGAAAGCCAAGCGGTATTACGGTTGGCTGGTTCTGGCACACCCACAAGTGTTTTGTAAAGGTATGGGGAAGCGGATTACTTCAGCTTCTCATACTTGTACTTCGATGTGCAGCCGAGCTGCTCCTCGATGCGGATGAGCTGGTTGTACTTGGCCATACGGTCGGTACGCGAGAGCGAACCCGTCTTGATCTGGCCGCTGTTGGTAGCCACGGCGATGTCGGCGATGGTGGTGTCCTCCGTCTCGCCCGAGCGGTGCGAGGTGACGGTGGTGTAGCCGTGACGGTGAGCCATCTCGATGGCATCGAGCGTCTCGGTGAGCGAACCAATCTGGTTCACCTTGATGAGGATAGAGTTGCCGGCACCCATCTTGATACCCTTCTCGAGGAACTTCACGTTGGTTACGAAGAGGTCGTCGCCCACGAGCTGGCACTTGTTGCCTACGCGCTCGGTCAGCTTCACCCAGTTCTCCCAGTCGTTCTCGTCGAGTCCGTCCTCGATAGAGTAGATGGGATATTTGTTGATGAGCTCTTCGAGGTAGTCAATCTGCTCCTCGGCCGAGAGCTTCTTGCCGTTGGGATCCTTCTTCTTGCCGTTCTTCAGCTGGCGATAGTCGTAGAACCACTTGCCATCCTCGCACACTGCAAACTCCGAAGCGGCGCAGTCCATGGCGATGCGGATATCCTTACCCGGCTCGTAGCCGGCTGCCTTGATGGCCTCGACGATGGTGTCGAGTGCATCCTCTGTGCCGTTGAAGGCGGGAGCGAAACCGCCCTCGTCGCCCACAGCCGTCGACAGACCACGAGCCTTGAGCAGCTTGGCCAGGTTGTGGAACACCTCGGCGCCCATGCGTACAGCCTCGCGGATGCTGGTAGCACCGACCGGACCGATCATGAACTCCTGGAAGGCGATGGGAGCGTCAGAGTGGGCACCACCGTTGACGATGTTCATCATCGGCAGCGGCATGGTGTACGAGTTGCAACCGCCGATATAGCGGTAGAGCGGCATGCAGAGAGCGTTGGCAGCAGCCTTGGCGGCAGCGAGCGATACGCCGAGCACAGCGTTGGCACCGAGCTTCGACTTGGTGGGTGTGCCGTCGAGCTCGATCATCTTCATATCCAGGGCGCGCTGGTCGAAGACGCAGTCGCCTTTGAGGGCCGGAGCGATGATGGTGTTGACGTTCTCAACAGCCTTCAGCACACCTTTGCCCAGGTAGCGACCCTTGTCGCCGTCGCGGAGCTCGAGGGCTTCGTTCTCACCTGTCGATGCGCCAGAGGGCACAGCGGCGCGACCCATCACGCCGTTTTCCAAGGTTACTTCTACTTCCACAGTGGGGTTTCCTCTTGAGTCGAGGATTTCTCTTGCATGAATCTTTTCAATCTTCATTTTCTTTTACCTTAATGTTATGTGTGATACCTATATTTAAATACTTGGATGCAAAGTTACTGCTTTTTATTCACTTAGCGCCTGCCCTCATTGATTATTTGATGAGGTTTAATGATTTTTAATAATATTAAGATTCCTTTCCCTTAGAGTTTCTCGCCGAAGCATAGGTCGCCGGCATCGCCGAATCCCGGCACGATATACTTGTGCTCGTTCATGCCTGGGTCGATGGCGGCACACCAGATGGTGGCATGGTCGTCGGGCAAAGCCTGGCGTACGATGTCGATGCCTTCGGGAGTGGCAATGACGCAGGCGATGTGGGTATGCTTGGGGTTTCCCGTCTTGACCAAGGCTTCATAGCCAGCAGCCATCGAGCCTCCCGTGGCGAGCATGGGGTCGGCGATGATGAGCGTCTTGCCCTCCACACTTGGTGCCGCCATATACTCGGTGTGCACGCCCACCTCGGTATGCTCGCGGTTGGTGTACATGCGATAGGCCGATACGAAGGCGTTGTCGGCATGGTCGAAGACGTGGAGGAAGCCCTCGTGGAAAGGCAGTCCAGCCCGTAGGATGGTGGCCACTACGATGTCGTCTTGCGGCAGTGCGATGTCGATGGTGCCTAAGGGGGTTGTCACGTTCTGGTCGTTGTAGGTGAGGGTTTTTGAAATCTCGAAGGCCATATACTCGCCGATGCGGCGGATGTTATTGCGGAAGAGCAGTCGGTTGCGCTGGTAGTCGATGTCGCGCAGCTCGGCCATAAAGCGGTTCATGATGGAGGGTTGCTCCGTGAGGTTGATGATTTGCATATCTGTTCTGTTTTTTGAAGTAGATCAGGTGTTCATCTGCAGCAGTTCGTCGATGTATTCGCGGCTGTTGGAGAGTCGCGGTATCTTGTGCTGTCCGCCGAGCTTACCCTTCGCCTTGAGCCAGTCGTTGAAGAGGTTGGGCCTGGCCTTGACAATCTGCAGGTGTTGCAGGGTGATGTTCTTGTAGCGCTTGGCCTCGTAGTCGCTGTTGATTTCCTGCAGCTTGTGGTCGAGGATATCCTCGAAGGCCTTCAGGTTGTCGGGTTCGCGTGCGAACTCGATGAGCCACTGGTGTCGGCACTTAGCGTGGTCGTCCATGAAGACCGGTGCAGCTGTGTATTCGAGCACCTCGGCATTGGTCTGTTGGCAGGCGTATGCCAGCCCTTTCTCAGCGTTGTCGACGATGAGTTCTTCGCCGAAGGCATTGATGAAATGCTTCGTCCGTCCGGAGATGATGAATTTATAGGGATTGGTCTGCGTAAACTTCACGGTGTCGCCGATGATATACCGCCACAGTCCGCACGAGGTCGAGATGACCATTGCATAGTTCTTCCCGGTCTCTACCGCCCATAGTGGGAGCACGGTGGGGTTGTCGCGCCCGAACTCGTCCATCGGGATGAACTCGTAGAACACGCCGTAGTCGAGCATGAGGAGCATGGCGTTGTCGGCGGGGTCGTCCTGGAGGCCGAAGAATCCCTCGCTGGCGTTGTAGGTCTCCATATAGTTCATGTCGGCCTTGGGGATGATCTCCTCGTATTGCTGGCGATACGGTCCGAAGGCCACTCCGCCGTGGAAGAACACCTCGATGTTGGGCCACACGTCGCTGATGTATCGTTTGCCGGAAAGCTCGAGCACGCGTGTCAGCACGGAGAGCATCCATGAGGGTACGCCGCTGATGTTGGTGACGTTCTTCGAGAGTGTCTCTCGTGCGATGCGGTCGCGCTTCTGTTCGAAGTCGCTGAGCAGGGCGGTCTCCTTTTTCGGCACGCGCACGAGGTTGACCAGCGGGTTGATGTTCTCAATGAGGATGGCGCTGAGGTCGCCGACGAGCGAGTGGCTGACGTTGTAGTTGGGCGCATGGCTTCCGCCGAGGATGAGTGCCTTGCCGTCGAAGAGTCGGCTGTCGGGGTGGTTTCGCAGGTAGAGCGCCACGGAGTCGGTACCGCCGGCATAGTGGATATGTCGCAGTCCGTCGGCGGTGACGGGTATGAACTTGCTCTTGTCGTTGGTTGTACCGGACGACTTGGCGTACCATTTCACACGTCCGGGCCACAAGATGTCGCTCTCGCCGTGTCGCATGCGGTCGATCGATTCCTTCAGCTCTTCGTAGGTGTTGAGTGGAACCTGCCGTGCGAAGCTGTCGTAGTCGCGTATGGCTGCGAAGCCGTGAGCGTGACCATATTCGGTGTCGCGCGCCTTTCGGAGGAGATAGTCGAGAATCTCCCGTTGCATTTCTGCTCCTTCTGTATTGTGTCTGTCGAGCTCTTTCTGTCGCGGCAGAAAGACATTTCTCAGGATTCCTGTTAGGCTCATGATTACAATCTGTGCATTAAAAATGCCCGTTGTGGGCTTGCTCTTTGAGTGTGCAAAGGTAGCTATTTCTTTACGATTTACAAATAAGCTATTTACCATTTGGGGGATGTTAACTTTTTTTCGGTCAAGATTTAACACTATTTATATGGTGTATTTGGAAATTTTTATGTACATTTGCAAAAATTATATCCATTACAACAACTTAAAAATTTAAACATTATGGCATTATTGATTTTAGGAATCCTTCTTCTGCTCATCATCGCATTGGTGATAGCAGTGGCCGTTTATGTCTTCAAGACGCAGCGCCAGCTGGTGAATACCGACGAGCTCTGCAAGAATGCACTGGGCCAGATAGACGTCCAGCTGAACACCCGTTACGACATGCTCATCACCCTGGCCAAGAAGCTGAAACAGTTTAACGAGGTGGAGGCCAACTCGATGATCAAGACCATCGAGGCTCGCCGCCCCACGGGCAACATCACTTCGGCCACCGAGGCTCAGCAGCAACAGGACTTCCTGGGGCAGATGATGAGCCATCTGAGCGTGGTGGTGGAGAGATATCCTGAGTTCCACTTCGACGAGATTGCGCTGCAAGACCGTAAGGACACGAAGGAGTATGAGGAGAACGTGCGCTTGGCCCGCATGGTGTACAACGACACCGCCACGAAGCTGAACCGCATGATACGCCAGTGGCCCAGCTCGTTTGTGGCTTCGATGCTCGGTTTCAAGGACCGCGACTACTTCACCGTCGACCGGGCCGAGAAGCGCGATGTGCCCATTGACCAGCTGTAATCCCTCGGGGCAGATTTCGGGAAATCGGGAAATCGGGAAAAATCGGAATATCGGAATATCGGAATATCGGAATATCGGAATCCCGAAATCCCGGAATACCGAATTATCGAAACATCGAATTATCGAATTATCGAAACATCGAATTATCGAAACATCGACAAAACATGACACCATGAACTACGGAAATGTTTTTCGCAGCCTTGCCTTTGTCACGCTGCTGCCGGCAACCCTCCCCGCCTGGGCCGACAGCAGTCTGGACACGCTCTTCATCATGTGCCGCCTGCAAGACAATGGCGACGCACACATCACGGAAAAGCGCGTGATGTACATCGACGAGGAAGGGTCGGAGCTGTATATCCCCATCGGCGACCTCGACGGCTCGGAGATTAAAGACATGAAGGTGTTCGACGACGACGTAGAGGACTTCTACCAGAACATCGGCCGGTGGAACAGTGATGCCACGCGTCAGGAGAAGACACGCAAGTGCGGCATCATCGACAAGGGCGACGGCAGCTACGAGATATGCTGGGGCATCGGCCATACCGGCCCCCACGTCTATTACACGCAGTATACCATCACCAACCTGGTGCGCAGCTACAGCGACTACGATGGCATGAACCACATGTTTGTCAATCCCGGCATCTATCCCGCCCCAGACAACGTGCTCATCAGCATCAGCCACGAGAAGTTCGCCCTCGAGGAGGACAATGTGCGCGGATGGGCCTTCGGCTTCAAGGGCAACGTAGAGGTAAGGAACGACCGCGTCGTCGTGGAGAGCGACGGTCCCTTCGGCGATGAAGACTACTGCGTGGTGCTCTGCCGCTTCGAACAGGAGATGATGCACCCCGCATTGATCACCGACGACTCGTTCGATACGCTCAAGGAGAAAGCCTTCGAGGGCAGTGACTACGGTGTTGAGGAGAAGTCGTTTGGGGATAAAGTGGGTGAAATTATTGCATTGATCTTCACGGCCTTAGGCGGATTGCTGGGCCTCGGTGGCATGGTATTCGGGGCGAAGAGTTTTATCTCTGGCTGTCGAAAGGAGAAGAAGCTCAGGAATGAACTCACGCAAGACCTCACCTGGTGGCGCAAGCCCGTCTATGGGCTGCAGAAGTCGAACGGCATTCTCTGCGGACTGTCGTTCCTTTCGGGCCTCAACACGAAGAACCTGCTCAGTGCCTACGTGCTGAAGATGCTCTACATGGGTTGGCTCAAGGTGGTCGACGAACGGCAGAACGCCACGCTGGCCGGTTCGCCTGATAAGGACAAGAAGATGTTTCTGGCCATCGGTGAAAGAGAGGAAGTAGTGGCGCAACGTGTCGCCTCGGAAGGAGGCCGTGGCCAGCTGCTCGACAACGACGGCATCTTGTTGGGGCAGCTATACAACATCTTCCAGCAGGCAGCCGGCGACGACCGCGTGCTGCAACCCAAGGAACTGACGAAGTATATGGACGACCACAAGGCGGAGCTTGTCAGCTTTGTGGAGAGACTGCGCAAAACGACGGTTTCGTCGGATGTCAAGCAGAGCGATAAGGAGGGCATCCGCCAGCTCTTAGGCTTCAAGAAGTTCCTCGAAGAGTTCACCCTTAGCAACGAGCACCATGCCTACGAGGTGAACCTGTGGAAAGACTACCTCATCTATGCTACACTCTTCGGCTGTGGCGAACAGGTCAGGAAGGACATGAAGCAGATCAACCCCGAGTTCTTCCGCATGGACAACATCACCCGACAGTTGGAGCAGTCGTCCGACATGCTGCCGCTCTTCACGACGGCTGTCGCCTCGGGCACCAACCGTGTGGCCAACTTCATTGATCGGCAAAAGGCAGAGAAGCAGCAGGCTCACCGCTCGTCGGGCTTCGGCGGCTTCTCGTCGCTCGGAGGAGGTGGCGGACACACCGGCGGCGGACACGGAGGAGGCATCCGATGAGAATGACGAATTTTTTAATGAAGAATTTTTTTATGAAGAATAAAATAGCTAAATAGCTAAATCGTCAATCGTAAATTTGTAAATCGTAAATAAAGAATAGTCTTGCTTTATATTCCCTTCCTCCAACCCCTTGTCGACTGGCTGACGAACATCGTCGTTCGTTTCGCCCAGTGGCTCAACGGCATCGAGCTGCCCTTCGGTCTCGATCCGATATGGATGTTCAGCGGTCTGTTGGTTTTCGGTGGTTTCGTCTTCCCCTTCATCGTCGCCCTTTTCTATATGTCGTGGAAAGAACAGCAGCGGGCCTTACTGCTCACCGAGATGGAACGCGACTTAGGATGGGAGCGCAAGCCTGCGTGCGGACTGCGGCAGACAAGCGTCATCCTGCGCTCGCTGAATGCCGAGGGGAGTGGCCATCTGAAGAACCTCATCAATGCCTACCTGCTGCGCATGGTCTACGACGGACGGCTGCAACCCGTCATGAGTAACACCCAGGAGGGGCATGTGCAGGCCTTGTCTATCGGGAAGCGGAAGCAAGAATCGCTCCCACTGCATCCCGACGATGCCGAAGCGGAGCAAATCTTCTTCCAGATGCTGAAGGAGGCTGCTGGCAGCGACAATGTGTTCCAGCCCCAAGAGCTGACCGACTATATGAAGACGCACAAGAGGGAGATGAAGATGTTCGTGGCTCGTTTCCGTGAGAAGATGAACAAGGCGCAGCTGCAAGCCCGTCGCGAGGAAGTGCGCAAAGTGTTGTCGTTCAGGAAATTCCTCAAGGAGTTCACCGTCAGCAACGAGCGTCGAGCCTACGAGGTGCAGCTCTGGCGCGACTATCTGGTCTATGCCACACTGTTCGGTTTCGGTGAGCAGGTACGTGCCGACATGCACGAGATGAATCCCGACTTCTTCCAGCTCGACACTCGCGTGGCCAATATCAACCTTGCATACGAAATGTCCGCCTTTGAGAGCGACTTGTCGAGCTATGCGCTCGAAGTGCAGACATTCGACCCGCTCAGCTGGCTTGTAGAAAAGGTAGGGCAACTTTTCAGGAAGTAGTTTTAAACCTATTTTGTGTTGATTCGTCGAAGAAAGCGTATGAATCGTTTTATGTTGATGTGCCTGCTCGTGTTGAGCAGCACGATAGCCTTTGCGCAAGGCAGCGTGAAAGGTCATGATGAAGGAAAGAGGAATGGATTATTCCATGGCTAACTTCAAGTTGCTGATGACCAATACGTTCCTGACAAAACGAATTTTTCAGGCAAGCCGATACCGACCGAACCAAACTTTAATTAATCACATTTTCAAAGAACTCTTTGGCTGCGCGGCATAGCCTCATTTGACGCTAATGACGACCTCATTTGCCGCAAACGACAAGCTGGAAAACCTGTCCTCCGACCCTCTTTTCTTCCCGCCGACACGTAAGTCACTGTGTTACAACAACCTACAGCAACGTCCTCGTCAACCCCTCATTTTGCCCTCATTTTGCCCGAAAACCTGCCCTCGTCGGCTTTCCCGCGTTAAAAAAGGGGGTAGGCAAAAGCCCGTTAGTCGATAAATATGTCGAAACGCATCATCCTATCTCATCAGGGCCTGTCACCGCCCTCTGTTTTGTTGGAAAAACTCGCCTCTTATTGCATGTTTCTGCATATTTATTTGTTTTGTTTGCAACAATGCAACAAATTGCAACGAATTGTTGCATTTTTCTTAGAAATTGTTTGGTAGTTAATTTTATTTACATTACTTTTGCATCGATATACATATACATGAGTGAAACATCATTCTATTTATTCATTTAATATCAAAAGCTTATGAAAAGCAAAATTATCATTACAATGATGCTCTTGCTGTCCGCAGTAGGATGGGCGAGAGCGCAAGAAGAGCTGACCGTGTACGACAACACG
>JAGBLC010000033.1 GCA_017635615.1 Prevotella sp. | reverse complement strand
CTGGACACCTTCTTCGTTGTCGTCCCGCCGTCGCAGAGTGTTCCCTCCAGGTTGCCGGCGGCAATGTCGGCGCTGAGCAGAATATCCTTCACATCGCGGAAGAGGTCCTTTCCGTCATTCACAGGCAACTGCCGTGAGGGGAAGGTCGTACCCATCATGATGTCGCCCACGAAGGCGAAGGTGAGGGTGTCTTTCGTTTTTCGAGGTTCGGGGTTCGAGGTTCGAGGTTCGTGATTACTTTCTGCGCTTAGACTATCCTCGCACCTCGCACCTCGCACCTCGTACCCACGAGAAAAGGTACGCGTTTCCGACGAGCAACCCACCGAGCTGCCCACCAGAAGGATGGCGAGAAAAAGTCTGAGCTTACTTAACACGTCGTGCACCAACATATCTGCGAGCGTAATAGCCATCGGTCGACTGGCTCACCTTCACGCCCTCGCGGCTGCTGGCGTGGATGAAGCTGAACGTGCCGTTGGGGTTGACATCAACAACAATGCCCACATGACCAACGCCGTGGCCGCTACCAGGAGAGGTGAAGAACACCAGGTCGCCCGTCTGCAGCTCGCTCTTCGTGATGGGGATGTTGCGGGCATACTGGTCGCGCGACGATGCGCCTATCTGTATGTTCATCTTTCCATATACATAGCTGGTGAATCCCGAACAGTCGAACGTGTTGGGGCCTTTCGAGCCGCTGCGGTAGCGGGCACCGATATGCTTGAAGGCTTCTTCCATCAAGTCTTCCGTGGCTTCCATGTCGTAATAATAGTCGTCGTCGTATTCGCCGCCGGTATAGAGAAAGTCGTAGTTGTCAATTTCCTGTATACGTACTTCAGTCTTTGGTTTGGGTTGGGTGCGCTTGCGTGGCTTCTTCCGTCCGGCTTCAGTAGGCATTACGAACGAAAACAGCAACAACAATACACACAATATAATTTTTTTCTGCATCATCTTTTTGAGTTTTTTGTTAGTTCAAAACAATAGGTCTTTGAACTTTTCGGGTGCAAAGTTACAAAATAAAGTTGGGCCTCGAAAGAGCGTTTACATCTTTTTCGATAAGCCCAACTTGGTTGTTTTTGCCGTGGCGAGTTTTTCTTAACGTCTAACTGACAGTCGTTTAGCGAAAACTCGCGCAAGAAAGTCTTTAAACTTTTTGTTGTTATTTTTTAAGATTTATGCAGGGCGAAATGTTAACGTGGGAAGTAGATGAATACCACCACAACAGTATTGTCTGAACTCCTGAACTCCTAACTAAACACCTGATAGACCGCGGCCGACACCAGCCAGGCCACGGCGGTGGTATAGAGGGCCGCTATGGTGGCCCAGCGCCATGAGCCCGTCTCGTTCTTGATGGCCACGATGGTGGCTATGCAGGGGAAGTAGAGCAGGATGAAGAGCAGATAGCAGTAGGCCGTGAGCGGCGTGATGCCGTCGGCCGCCATCTGCTGGCGAAGGCGCGAATACTTCTCTTCGTTCTCGCTGAACGTGTCGTCGTCGGCAAACGAGTCGTCGTTGCTGTAGAGCACACCGATGGTCGAGGCGACAATCTCTTTGGCTCCTACGCCGGCTATCAGGCTGACGTCGAGCTTCCAGTTGAAGCCCTGCGGGCGGAACACCGGCTCGATGGCCTGTCCCATGCGTCCGATATAGCTCTGCTCCTGCTGTTGCTGCGAGGAGAGCGCATCGTTGTGGGGGAAGTAGCCCAGCGCCCAGACGATGATGCTGGCCACAAGGATGATGCCGCCCATCTTCTTCAGATACTCCTTGCCCTTCTCCCACGTATGGCGGCCGATGGCCTTCGCTGTGGGCATGCGGTAGGGCGGCAGCTCCATGACGAACGGAGTGTCTTCGCCCCTGATGACGAACAGCGACAACAGACGGCTCACGACGACAGCCATCACGATGCCGATGGCATAGAGCGAGAGCATCGCCCACGTGCGGTATTGCACGGCGAAGAACGTTCCCACGATCATAATATATATAGGTAAGCGCGCGGAGCACGACATGAAGGGCAGCACCATCATCGTGATCAACCGTGAGCGCCGGCTCTCGATGGTGCGCGTGGCCATCACGGCCGGCACGTTGCAGCCGAAGCCCATGATGAGCGGTATGAACGACTTGCCGTGCAGCCCCATCCTGTGCATCAGGCGGTCCATGATGAAGGCGGCCCGGGCCATATAACCTGAGTCTTCCATGAGCGAGATGAAGAAGTAGAGTATCAGTATCTGCGGAAGGAAGACGATGACCGAGCCTACGCCACCGATGATGCCGTCAACCAGCATCGAGCGTACCGGCCCCTCGGGCATGTTACTGCCTATCTTTTCGCCCAACCATGCCACGGCGTTCTCTATCCAGTCCATGGGATACTGTCCCAGCGAGAAGGTGGTCTGGAACATCACGTACAGGATGAGGAAGAAGATGGGGAAGCCCAGGAACTTGTTCGACAAGATATTGTCGATGATGTGCGTCCGCCGGTAGGTGTCTTCCTTCGTGCCGGTCAGGAAGCCCGCCTCGGTCAGTGCACCGTTGATGAAGCCGTATTTGGCATCCATGATAGCCGTCTCCGAGTCGGTGTTCGTCTCTTCGAAGACACGTGCCGAAGCTTTGTCGCGGGCAGCAAAAATCCCTGCCACATCACTTTTCTCGTACCTCGTACCTCGTACCTCGCACCTCGATACCAACTCTTCCACCGCCGTGTCGTGTTCCAGCAGCTTGATGGCCAAGTAGCGGGTGGAGTAGCGCTGGTTGATGTCGTCATCAGCTTTGAGGTATTGCTGGATATGGCGCACACCGTCTTCTATCTCGTGACCGTAGTTGATATGGATATGTCGCGAGGTGCGGCTGGCACCCTCGTACACTTGGATGACATGGCGGAACAGCTCTTTCACGCCCTCGCCCGACTTGAACGACGTGGGCACCATCGGCACGCCGAACAGGGTACTCAGCGTCGTGAGGTCCACATGGTCGCCGCGACGTTCAAACTCGTCGTACATATTCAGGGCGCACACCATCTGGATGTCCATGTCGACAAGCTGCGTCGTCAGGTAGAGGTTGCGCTCCAGGTTGCTGGCGTCGACAACGTTGATCACCACATCGGGCATCTCTTCCATCAGGTGCTTCCTGACATATAGCTCTTCGGGCGAATAGCACGACAGTGAGTAGGTGCCGGGCAGGTCGGTCAGATGGAACTCATAGCCGAAGAACGAAGCCTTGGCCTCGGAGGCATCTACCGTCACGCCCGAATAGTTGCCCACATGGGCATGCGCTCCGCTGGCATAGTTGAAGAGCGACGTCTTGCCGCAGTTGGGGTTGCCCACCAGTGCCACCTTGATGGAGCGGCGACGCCGCATGGCTTCGTGGTGCAGTTCTTGGTTGTCCCGAGGAGCGTTTTTCTCGTTTCGGGGAGCGGGGGACTCGTTTCGGGGAGCATTTTTTTCGTTTCGGGGAGCGGGGATCGGGGAGCGGGGAGTGATATTGCCTTTATCGCTTGTCTCGGAAGTATTCTCGTACCCTCGCACCTTCGCACCTTCGTACCCACGAGAGTCTTCCTCGCTCTCTGTCGAATCGCTCACCACCTCTATCATCGCTGCCTCCTGGTGGCGCAGCGACACCTCATAGCCCATCAGCTTGTATTTCACAGGGTCCTGCAGCGGTGCGTTGAGCAACACCTCCACGGTCTTGCCCTTGACGAATCCCATCTCAATGATGCGCTTGCGGAAAGCTCCGCGACCTCTCACCTTCACGATGATACCACTCTGGCCTGTCTTCAGTTCGGATAATTTCATAAGCTCTTTGTCGTAATTCCCATGGCAATGATTGGCCCTACAGCCGCTTTTGCGGCTGCAAAGGTACGCATTTTTTTGCAAATCATGCCCCTGTTGCCTATCATCATTTGTAGGTATTCTGATAATTGATAATTGACTCAACTTCCGCAAGCTCCAGTTTCGTTAGCATTAAACTGTTCATTTCTTGTTAAATATTGTTGGAGATTGAAAAGAAATTCAGAATAATGTTGTAATTTTGCAACCGAAATGCATATATAAGATTAGGACAGTATCGACTATGGCACCGAAACGAAAATACCCAGTAGGCATACAGAGCTTTGAGAGCATCCGCCAAGACGGCTACATCTATGTGGACAAGACCCCGCTCATCTATAAGATGATTACCGAGGGCAAGCCCTACTTCCTCAGTCGGCCGCGCCGCTTCGGCAAGTCGCTGCTCTGCGACACGCTGGCGAAGGTCTTTGAGGGCCGGCGCGAGCTGTTCGACGAGATGACGCTGAAGAATGGCACGGTGCAGCCCCAACTCTTCATCGCCGAGACCGACTGGGAGTGGGAGCGCTACCCCGTGCTGCGCTTCGACTTCAGCGCGGGCGACCTGACGACCATCCAGCAGCTCGACACGCTCATCGACTTCACGCTCTCCCGCTATGAGGAGCAGTATGGCATAACGCCTGCGGAGCGGAGCGACTTCAACGTGCGGATGATCAATCTCATCCACGCAGCAGAGCGGCAAGTGGGCCGCAAGGTGGTGGTGCTGGTGGACGAATACGACAACTTCATCCTCCACAGCCTGGACGATGCCGACAAGCAAACACAGGCCCGCCAGCGCTTCCAGAACCTCTTCGGCCCGCTGAAGAGCGAGGACGAGCACCTGCAGTTCGTCTTCATCACCGGCATCTCAAAATTCTCGCAGATGGGCATCTTCAGCCGTCTGAACCAGCTGAAGAATATATCGATGGTTCAAGCCTATCAGGCCATTTGCGGCATTACTGAAGAAGAGCTGACCTCTGTACTGCACCCCGACATCGAGATGATGGCGCAGCAGAACGGTCAGGACTACGACGGCATGCTCGACGTGCTGAAGCAGAACTACGACGGCTACCACTTCGGCGAAGGCGATACCGACATCTATAACCCCTTCAGCCTCTTCAATGCCTTGGATTCCGGCCGGGTGGCCAGCTACTGGTTTGAGAGCGGCACCACTCGTGCCCTCATCGACATGTTGGCGAAGATGCCACGTTTGGACATCACCGACGTGGACGACACCCCCTGCATGGCCGAGGACTTCGACCGGCCCTTCGACAGCTACGAGTACCCCCTGCCCGTTCTCTACCAGAGCGGCTACCTCACCATCAAGGAGTATCGGCGCAGCCGCGACCAGTATGTGTTGGGCTTCCCCAACCAGGAGGTGCGCAAGGGCTTTGCCTACTGCCTCTATAGCTATGTCACTGACTCGTTGTCGGGCAGCCGCAGTCGGTCGGTGTTCCAGAATGCTTACCTCGACTTCTGCGACGACGGCGACCTCGGTGCCTTCATCAGTGCCCTGCAGACATTCTTCGCCGGTGTGCCCTACATGCTCAACGACAAGAACGAACACCACTTCCACGCCATGCTCTACACCCTCTTTGTCAGCTTCGGGGCCGATGTGGTGGCCGAGGATCTTACCTCGCAGGGCCGTGCCGACCTGACGCTGAAGTTGCCACGTGGCATCTACATCATCGAGCTGAAATACGGCAAGAGCGCCGACGAGGCACTGCGCCAAATCGACGAGCGCGGCTATGCCCGCAAATATGCGATGGATGGACGCCCGGTCGTCAAGGTGGGCTTGGCCTTCTCCAAAGAAGAACGGAACATCACCGAATGGCAAGCCGCCACGGAACAATCAGACAATACAAACAACAAACAATAAACAACAATTGAACAAAGCAACATTCAACATCCTCGCCACACGGGCAGACCGTCAGCCAAGGGTATCTATATCAACAATGGTAAGAAAATCGTCATAAAATGAAGAAACAGACAAAGCTTTGGATGCTTGCCGCCATCCTGACATTCTGCGGCAACGTGACCAGTTATGCTCAGGACGAGCAGGTAGTGAATGCATATTTCACCACAGGCGAGATGCCTGACATGATGAAGTTCCTGCCAGGTCCGCCCGACAGCACGTCGGTGGCCTTCATGAACGATGTGTCCCGCTACTACTGGGGCAAGGAGATGCGCAAGAACCCGGAGCGGGCTGACCAGGCCACCCGCGATGCCGTGTATGGCTTGACCACCATCCTGACCGAGTTTGAAGAAGCTTTCGGCATGAAGATCAGCGAGGAGGAAACACCCGAGATCTACAAGGTGCTGCTCGAAGGAACGGCTACCTGCGACAGCATCTGCACCAACCCTAAGAAGGAGTATATGCGTCGCCGTCCGTTCATGGTGTTCAACGAACCAACGCTGACACCCGAAGACGAGGAGAGCCTGCGGAAGAACGGCTCCTATCCCTCTGGCCACACCCTTCTGGGATGGAGCTCGGCCCTGCTGATGATGGAGATCAATCCCGACCGCGCCACTGAGATTCTGGCCCGAGGCTATCGCTATGGCGAGAACCGACTGGTGGTAGGTGCCCACTGGCAGAGCGACACCGATGCCGCACGTCTGGCTGCCTCGGCCGCCTATGCCCGTCTGCACACCAGCGAGCGTTTCCTGGAACAGATGAGAAAGGCCCGCGCCGAATTTAAGGCATTGATGGGCGACGACAGTGCCGTCAATACTGCCAAGACAGCACCTGTCGCAACATCCGGCGATCGCGCCTATACCCTGCAGGGTACACCCGCCACAGCCAACACCCGTGGCATCGTCATCCAGAGCCAGAAGAAAGTAGCTGTCAAGTAGTGCGGCTACTTAGCATCGCAATAATAACCGATAATCTATGATATATAAGTATGACTTCCTCATCATCGGCGGCGGAGTAGCCGGTATGAGCTACGCCCTGAAAGTGGCCAGGGCGAAGAAAGGAAAGGTGTGCCTCATCTGTAAGACCCAGCTCGACGAGGCCAACACGAGTTTTGCGCAGGGTGGTGTCGCCTCGGTGACCAATCTTGCCGTAGACAATTTCGAGAAACACATCGAAGACACGATGATTGCCGGCGACTATATCAGCGACCGCAAGGCTGTGGAGCAGGTGGTCAGGAATGCCCCTGAGCAAATCAAGGAACTGGTGCGGTGGGGTGTCAACTTCGACAAAAACAAGGACGGCGATTTCGACCTCCACCGCGAGGGAGGTCACTCGGAGTTCCGCATCCTCCACCACGCCGACGACACAGGAGCCGAGATACAGTGCGGACTGATGGCTGCCGTCAGGGCATGTCCCGACATCGAGGTGAAGGAGAACCACTTCGCCGTGGAGATTATCACGCAGCACCACCTCGGAGCGCGTGTCACACGGCGCACACCCTATATCAACTGCTATGGCGCTTACGTCCTGAATCCCGACACGCAGAAGGTGGACACCTACCTCTCGAAGGTCACGCTGATGTGTACTGGTGGTTGCGGTGCCGTCTACCAGACGACAACCAACCCCGTCATCGCTACGGGCGACGGCGAGGCGATGGTCTACCGTGCCAAGGGAACGGTGCAGGACATGGAGTTCGTGCAGTTCCATCCCACAGCGCTCTTCTCGCCCGGAGAGACGCATCCCGCCTTCCTCATCACCGAGGCCATGCGTGGCTACGGAGGCATCCTGCGTCTGCCCAACGGCGAGTCGTTCATGGAGAAATACGACGAACGCCTCTCTTTGGCTCCGCGCGACATCGTGGCACGCGCCATCGACAAGGAGATGAAGATTCACGGTCTGGACCATGTCTGCCTCGACGTGACGCATAAAGACCCGGCAGAGACACGCCACCACTTCCCCAACATCTATCAGAAATGTCTCTCGCTGGGCATTGACATCACTACCGACTATATCCCCGTGCGTCCCGCAGCCCACTATATGTGCGGCGGCATCAAGGTGGACCTGAACGGATGTTCGTCGATAGAGCGTCTGTATGCCATCGGTGAGTGCTCTTGTACGGGGCTGCACGGTGGCAACCGTCTGGCTTCCAACTCGTTGATAGAGGCTGTCGTCTATGCCGACGCGGCCGCCAAGCATTCGTTGGAGCATGTCGACCTGTACGACTTCAACGAGCAGGTGCCGGAATGGAACGACGAGGGAACGATGACCAACGAGGAGAAAGTGCTCATCACGCAGTCGGTGAAGGAGGTGGGCGAGATCATGTCCAACTATGTGGGCATCGTGCGTTCTAACCTTCGCCTGAAGCGTGCATGGGACCGTCTCGACATGCTCTACGAGGAGACGGAGCGCCTCTTCAAGCGCGTCAAGGCCAGTCGCGACATCTGCGAACTGCGCAACATGATCAATGTGGGCTATCTCATCACCCGTCAGGCCTTAGAGCGCAAGGAGTGCCGCGGACTCCACTTCACCATCGACTATCCGCAGCATGCCTACGATATTTCCAACCAAGGCTGATTATACAAGTTCTTGTTTTATCACGAATTGGAAAATTAAAGAATTTTTGTTTAGCATTCACAGTGCTGTTTATTTCTTTAATTCTCCAAATCGTGATAGTAAAGATGTCCGCGTCTTTAATTCTCCAATTCGTGATAGTAAAGATATTAT
>JAGBLC010000032.1 GCA_017635615.1 Prevotella sp. | reverse complement strand
TCCATTCTACAATCATCTTATTTAAACAACGCGCGGAACGATGCCGGCACGGGCGATTCAAACTCCATCCACTCTCCTGTTCGCGGATGATAGAAACAGAGCAGGAAGGCATGCAGGCAAAGCCGCCCGATGGGATCGTCGCCATTGCCGTATTTCACGTCGCCGCAGACAGGATGCCCCATATCGGCGGCATGGACGCGAATCTGATTCTTACGCCCCGTCTCCAGCTTGAACTCCACGAGCGAATGTTCCGTCGTGCGGTCGAGGGTGAAGAAATGGGTCACGGCATACTTGCCCCCATTGTCGACAGGCGACGAATAGGTGAAGTAGGCCGCATTGTCTTTCAGCCAGTTGGCGATGGTACCCTCATCGTCCTCCATCTCGCCCGAGAGGACAGCCACATAGCGGCGGTCGTAGACCGTCTCGTGCCAGTCGCGCTCCAGCAGCTGCTCCGTCTCCATGTCCTTGGCATAGATGAGCAGTCCGCTGGTGTCGCGGTCCAGGCGGTGGACGACATGGGCCGTGCAGCCCTGCTTCGTCTTGTGGAAATAGTCGTCGAGGATGGCCTTGACGTTGAGCGATTTATGCCCGGCAGCCATCGACAGGATGCCCACGTTCTTGTCCACCACGACGAGCCACTTGTCTTCGTAGACCAGCTTCAGGTGGCGGCTGCGCAGCATCAGGTTGTTGCGTTTCGTCTTGCTCACGGCCACCTTCATTCCTGGTGCGAGGGCATAGTCGAACTGTGTCACCGTCTTGCCGTTGACACGGATGCCACGGCCCTGCAGCGTCTGCTTCACCTTCGTGCGACTATGGCCGCTGAGTGTCTCTAAGAGAAACTCCAGCAGGGGCTGTTCGCGCTCCACCACATAGTGGTCCCACTCGCCCTTTTGCGAAATCATCTGATTTTTCATACCTATTCTGCTTTTGCCTGCAAAGTTACGATTAAGTGAGCAAAAAACCAAATTTATTTGAGTTTTTTCGAACGTGAGTAACTTCGAGCGTAGCTCAGAGTTACGAATAAGGCATTCTCTATTTGTTTATTTGAACACAAAGACGCGGAGACGCAAAGTTTTATAAATCACTGTATGTCAACCGGTAGGATTATTCAATCTCTGCGTCTTTGCGTCTTTGCGTTCTAATGAACAGATAAGTGAGCAAAAACCAAGCTTATCAGCATGCTGCCCCCCCCTGAATTACTTTTCAATGAGTTTTTGAAGAGCTGCCTGATGTGCTGAAACGCCCTGTTTATCGGCATTCTAGGAGGTTGCAATGAGTTTTTGCCGACTTTTCCCGAAAAACTCCTATACTATTTCTTCAAAAAACTTTTTTTCCTGAGAAAGTATGGTAAAAACTCACCAGCATAGACTTAACTCATTGTATATCAATCATTCTACGTATCTATGAATGCACGCAAAAACTCATCAAAAACTCAATTTGCCTCTTTCAGAGACTATCTCTGACCGCATCAGAGACTATCAACGACCGCATCAGAGACTATCAACGACCACATCAGAGACCATCTCCGACAACATCAGAGACCATCTCTGGCAACCTCAGAGACTATCTCCGACAGGTGTAAAAACCAGGCCTCCTTCGCAGCCACCTATGCGCTAATGTAGGAGGTCACGCTTCCTAGCCTGCCACCTATGCGCTAATGTAGGAGGTCACGCTTCCTAGCGTGACACCTGCCACGTATGCGCTGCCTATGTGCTGTTGCGACGCTGGAAAGCGTCGCCTCCTACCCTGCCACCTATGTGCTGTTGCGACGCTTGGAAGCGTCGCCTCCTACCCTGCCACCTATGTGCTAATGTAGGAGGTCACGCCTCCTACCCTGCCACCTATGTGCTAATGTAGGAGGTCACGCTTCCTAGCGTGACACCTGCCACTTGGATCCTTCCCCCTCGGGGGAAGCCGACAGGGGAATATGCACAAGCCACTTCTATTTTACCCCCCCCAGTTGTGCCTGCTTATAGTCGGTAGGCGACATGCCCACCTCGCGCTGGAACCATCTGTAGAACGATTTGAGGCTCTTGAAGCCACTCTCCGTAGCGATGGCCTCGATGGAATAAGCGGGATGAGACAGCAGCATCTGGCAAGCGCAGTTGATGCGATAATGGTTGAGGATGTTTTTGAGGTTGTAATATTCGGTGATGCCGATAATCTCCTTCAGCCGTTTCTGGCTGATGTTCATCGCTGCGGCGACCTCCCACAGGGGCACTGCCTCGCGTTTGTGCAACTGCTTCTCGTTGATGAGCAGTTTCAGCTTCATCAACAACTTGTCGTCTGCCTCGAGATCCTGCTTCTTACGTGGTTTCTTAGCAGACGGGGATGCAGCATCCTCTTGTTTTCCGAGAAGGCGTTCCAGTTCGCCTACCTTCGCCATGAGTCCCTGAATGGCTTTGGAGTGGCTCTCTATAATCTTCTCCAAAGACTCATTGTCATAGTTAATAAAAACGTCCCTCATATTGATTAGTTAATTATTGTTAGCGAGAGGCTTCACTCGCGTCCCCTCATTGGTTATTTTTTCATTTTTATAAAAGCGTACTAATGTCCAGAGTTCATGTCTGCTTAAGACTGTGCAAAAGTACAAAATAAATTGCACACCTGGTATCATTTTCCTAAAATATATGTGTCAAAAAACTACATTTTATTCACATTTTTAAGTTATGACACATACAGTATTATAAAAAACAGGTCAAACTATTACAATTATGTTAACTTTGCAAGCGGATTACAATTTTGTGATGGGATAAAACCTATAAAAAATATTAACTGGATAAATATGCAGAAAAGACATCAAATCAAGTGGCGCATCGCTTGGTCTCTGTTTTTGGCCTTATGCCTACAGAGAGGAACAGCCCAGGTGGCCGTAAAAAACAACCTGGTCTACGATGCTTTGCTTTCGCCCAACCTCGGAGTAGAGGTGGGGCTGGCTCCCAAGTGGTCGGCCGACCTTAGTGGCAGCTTCAACCTCTGGACGCTGAAGGACAACAAGAAGTGGAAGCACTGGATGGTGCAGCCCGAGGCTCGCTATTGGCTCTGCCAGAAGTTCAACGGCCATTTCTTCGCCATCCATGCTCAGGGCGGACAGTTCAACGCGGGCAAGATTCACCTGCCCTTCGGCATGTACCGTCAGTTGCGCGACCATCGCTACGAGGGCTGGTTCGCCGGTGGCGGTATCGGCTATGGCTATCAGTGGCCGCTCGGCAAGCACTGGAGCTTCGAGGGCGAGATTGGCGTGGGCTACAACTACGTATGGTTCAAGAAGTTCCCCTGCGAGAAGTGTGGCAGCGAGATATGGCGCGGCCACAAGAACTATTTCGGCCCGACGAAGGCCGCTCTGAGTGTGATCTATAATTTCTAAGTCAGTTATACCTTATTATATATATAGAGAAGATATGAAGATCAAGCAATATACCTTACGTGCCACACTCATGGTGGCTGCCCTGTCGGCAACGCAGTGGGCTTCGGTGGCCGAAGCGCAGACGCTGAGCGACGCTAAGACCGTCGTGCGCAATGCTGTCCTCACCCGACAAGAGGGGAAGATGGCGCTCTCCATGGATGTCTGCTTAGACGAACTATCGCTCAACCACAAACAGTCGGTAGCCATCCGCCCCGTACTCGTATCGAAAGACGGGACGCAACGCGTTGCCTTCGAGCCGTTGGTGGTGGACAGCCGCGCACAGCATGTGCTCTATAAGCGCGGACAGGGCGTTGAGACTTATCGCGACGCGCGCCACATCAAGCGGTCGGGCAACAGCCAGACGGAGTTCTACCATTCAACCATCCCCTATCAGCCCTGGATGCGGTCGTACCAGCTGCAGCTGGAAGAAGACCTCTGCGGATGCGGCGACCTGACCAACCTGCCCTACGTGCCCAGCCTCATGCGCAACCAGGAACCGGAACGCGTGCCGCTGATGCGCGTGCAGCTCTCGCCCGACGACTATAAGAAGGAGCGCCAGCTGGAAGGCCGTGCCTACGTTGACTTCCGTCTCGACAAGATCAACCTCGACCCCACCTACCGTCGCAACCCCGAGGAGCTGAAGAAGATCATGGCCACTATCGACGAGGTGCGTGGCAAGCAGGATGTCAGCATCGAGCGCGTCACCATCCACGGCTATGCCTCGCCGGAGGGTACCTACGAGCACAATACCTGGCTGGCTGAGAACCGCGCCGCAACGCTCTCCAACCACATCCAGAAGCTCTACAAGTTCAAGCCGGGCGTCATCGGTTCGACATCCACCCCGGAAGACTGGGCCGGCCTGCGCGAGTATGTAGACAAGAGCCAGATAGCCGAGCGCACGGAGATTCTCAGCATCATCGACAGCCAGATGGACCCCGATGCAAAGAACGAGCGCATCAAGAAGCAGTTCCCCGAACGCTATCGCCAGCTCCTGGCCGATGTCTATCCGGGACTGCGCCACTCCGACTATGTCATCCAGTACAGCATCCGTCCCTACACGCTCGAAGAGAGCCGCGAGGTCTATCGCACCCATCCGCAGGACCTCTCGCTGGCTGAGCTTGTAGCCCTGGCACAGGATGCAGGCATGGAGACACCCGAGGGACAGGCCATCGTCTACCGTGCCGCAGAGATTCACGCCGACAATCCGCGTGCCGTACTGCTGGCTGCACAGATGGCGCTCGGACAGAACGACTACGCCCGCGCCGAACAGATCCTGCCAGCCAACATCAAGGACCCGCAGCAGGCCTACGTGCTCGGCGGTGTCCGCAAGATGCAGCTGCGCTTCGCCGAGGCCAAGGCGCTCATGGAGCAGGCCCTTCAGGGTGGTGTCAGTGAAGCTCAGGCTCAGCTCGACGAGATTGCAGAGCTCTCAGGCGAATAATCAGGTGATGTCTGAACTCCTGCAACTCCTGAACTCCTATACTCCTAAAGAATAAACAATATTTTAATTCACTTATTTAATAACTTTAATTTTTAAAAGTATGAAGAAAATTTTTAAATTATCATCCGCAGCTATGCTGGCTCTCTCGCTGGCAGCCTGCTCAAGCGATGATGCTGTTGAGAACAATGGCAATGGAAAATTCACCCAGGGTGAAGGCTTCATCGGCGTGAACATCCTGATGCCTACAGAGGGCACGGGCACACGTGCCAACGATGACCTCAACAACGGTAAGGAAGACGAGTTTGAGGTGAAGAACGCCACCATCCTGTTCTTCCATGGCGATGACGAGGCAAATGCTGTTTACTACAAGTCAGAGATTATCGGTGAGCAGTGGTCGGAAGACTTCGAGAACGACGAATCTGGCGAGTTCGAGGATCCCAGCAATACTGAAGGTAAGGAGAAGACCCGCATCACCTCTACCAGCACCAAGGCTGTGAAGATCGACGACATGAGTAAGATGCCTACCGACAAGATCTTTGCTTATGTGGTAGTCAATGTGAATGAATCTAAGCTGAATACAATTGCTGAAGGTACGAAGTTCAGCGAGTTCAGCAAGAACGTTCTCGCTTCTACTCCCGCTGTGCTCGGTGGTAACCTGAAAGGTGAAATTGGTGAGGGCGGTCTGCTCATGACCAATGCTCCTGTCAGTGCTTCTGCTGGTGGTAACGTGGCTTCTCAGGGTGTTGTCTACACTGCTGTTGAGATTCACAAGGACAAGATCATGAAGACTGAAGCTGAAGCAAAGAGCAATCCTGCTGCTTGTATCTATGTGGAGAGAGCTTCTGCAAAGGTGACTGTCGAGAACGCTATCGACGATACTAAGTCAAACATCGACATGAACGGTCAGACAGTGGCTTTCGAAGTAGTGGGCTGGCAGATCATCAACACCGAGCCTCAGTTCTACAACACTCGTCAGTCTGAGCCGACAGAGTGGCTGGACTATTTCTCAGAACACCACGACAAGACCACTTATCCTAACACGCTCTATCGCTTCGTGGCAAGAGACTATTTCGTTCCTACGCTTCCCGATGACAACCACACACTGGCTTATCGCACTTACTTCGGCAAGGACCTGCAGTATGACAAGAACGCAACGCTGGAGAACACTGTAGCCGTTGACGCAGCTGCTAACTGGCTGGCTGTGACCGATGCTAAGACTCACATGCCACGTGCTTTCGTACCTGAGAACACCTTCGACGTTCAGCGCCAGATCTCTCAGAACACCACTCAGGTGGCTCTGAAGGTGAAGTTCAATGGTGGTAAAGACTTCTACACCATCTCTAACGATGCTGCTCTCTATGGTTCCGAAACAGACGTGAACAATGCTATCACCGCTAAGGTGCAGACCATCTACAAGGTCGACAAGTGGGTGAAGGATGCTGCTCAGGAACTGGCTGATGCCAAGAGTGTAAGTGTGACGGGTGCCGTTGCAGCTGCTGTCAAGACTTCCGAGACTGGTAAGGATGACCTCGGCTACACCATTAGCGTTACTTTCACAGGTGCATCCTACGATGACCTGACGGATGAGACCAAGTCTGCATGGAAAGCCATCAAGGCTGAGGCAGAGACGGCTTACACCGTGGCTCTCTACAAGGGTGGTATGTCGTTCTACAATGTTCGCATCAAGCACTTCGGCGACTTCGAGACTCCGTGGAGTGCAGCCTTCGTGAACAAAGCTTACGAGACAACTCCGGGCATCAACTCGACAGACTACATCTACGCCAACAACGAGGCTAACTATCTTGGCCGCTACAGCGTGGTTCGTAACAACTGGTACGACATCAAGCTGGCAAGCATCAAGAAGCTGGGTTCTGCCGAGCCTAAGGATGTGAAGGCTGATCCTACTCCCGACGATCAGGTTGAGGAAGACCAGTACATCTCTGTACACGTACACATCCTGCCTTGGGTGCTCCGTACACAGAATGTTGAGATCTAAGATTCGTATAATTGTTTAAAATGATAGCTTGCAAACAGGCTTCGGGCGCAGACCATGCGCCAGCGCCCGGAGCCTGACTGCTTAACCACATCAACTAAAAAAAAGTAAAAACTATGCAGTTCAAAAAAACGGTCAAGAAAACCATGATAGCTGCCGCATCGGCTGTGGCGCTGACGACAATGAATGCCTGTGACTCGCTCTACGACGACCTCGACGAGTGTCCCCAGGGACTCACCGTAGAGTTCGTCTACGACTATAATGTCGAGCGAGCAGACATGTTCAACGACCATGTGGGCAGCGTAACGCTCTACGTCTACGACCTCGCAGGGCGTCTCGTTCGTACACAGACGGAGGAGAACACCGCAACGGCAAAGCCCCTACGCGACAAGAACTATCGCATGACCGTGGAGGGACTGCCCGTCGGCGAATACCGGCTCCTCGCGCTGGCCAACCAGCGACCCTACACCCAGATAGCCAGCGACCCTGGCATACGATATATCCGCAACGAGGCACAGCAGCGCGAAGACCTCAACGTAGAGCTGCAACAGGTTCCGTACGCTGCTGTACCACAGCAGCCCATATATCAGCAGCAGCTCGACACGCTCTGGCATGGAACGCTCCGCTCGGTCGACTACGATGCCACCGACACACGGGCCGCTATCCCCGCACAGACGGTCAGCGTCAGAGAGGGTGTCTTCACCCACTGCACCATGTCGCTCGTACGCGACACCAAGCGCCTCCATGTGGCCATTCACCAGACGGTGAACCGCGCCGACTGCGACATCCGCGACTATGAGGTGTATATCACCGACGTCAACGGACGCATCCTCTACGACAACGCCGTAGACACCATCGGCCAGCCCACCATCACCTACCGTCCCTTCGACGAGTGGAACACTTACTACGACAACGTCACGGGCACCTCTTCCTACACCGTGCCTGAACACGAATACGAGATGACGGCTCATGCCGACCTCGACTTCAACCGCCTGATGCTGCGCCCCGCCGTCGGTCCTGTGCTGCCCGACTTAGGCCTCATCAACGGTACAGAACCCGCCATGCTCTACCTCATCCACCGTACCACCGGCAAGGAAGTGCTGCACATCAACCTCGCTGAATACCTCGCACAGGGACGCGGCGCCTTCGAGCGCTATGCCTACTCGGGACAGGAGTTCCTCGACCGTGCCTACGACTACCGCCTCGACTTCACCCTCGTCGGCGAAGAGTGGAAGTTCATCTCGCTCCATATCCACACCCTGCCGTGGAACATGCGCTGGCAGAACGTCGACCTGGAGTAACCAACCAATATGTCTCCCCACCGGGTTGAGTAAGCCGCTGTACCACAGCCCCTCCTAAAAAACAAAAAAGGTTGAGTAAGCCGCTGTACCACATCGGCCCTCCCCTAAAAAAATACAAAGCAATGACCATCAGAAAACATATCCTGTATCTGGCTCTCGGCACCTTCGCCATCACCGGCTTCACGGCCTGTGAGACCATCGACGACGACCGCCCCGAGGAGACCCGCAACACACTTCCGGGCGACAGCATCCATGTGCGCCTCTTCATCGACCGCCGAGGCAGCGACACACGTGCCGGCGACCGCCCATATGGCGGCGAACAAGGCGACGGATGGGAGTTCGGCTCTGAACTCGAGAACGCTGTCAAGAACCTCTGTGTCTTCACCTACTACAGCGGGAAGGACATCACTGCGATAACGCCCTCGGAGGCTGCTGCCCTTCGCTTGGAGGGTAAAGAGTATGCCACCGAAGACCAGCTGACCAAAACGATAGAGACAGGCACTGCCGCAGAACATCCCGAATACGAGGGCGATGACGATGCCATCGTCACGGTAGACTTCACCTTCGCCAAGGATGAGAAGGTGGAAACAAACAACCTGCGCTTCATTGTCGTTGCCAACGTCGGCGACATCCGCAACAATGTGACCTACCTGAAGGACGTCTGCGACTATCAGGACTATGCTTCATGGACGGTCAATGCCGACAACAAACCCACCAACTTCGCCATGTCGTCGACGGCCAACAGCTATGCCTTGGGCGGAGAAGGAACCAAGGAAGACCCCATCCGCTATCACATCGACATCGAACGTACTGCGGCTCGCATCGACTTCGACTTCAATGGCGCTACGCTCGACAGTGACAACCATGAGTTGCGCTACAATGTCGAGAATGCAGCCGGAACCGAGAATATTGCAAGCTTCTACCTGCAGTATGTAAAGATTGTCAACGGCTGCGTGCTGCCCACCTACCTGCTCAAGCGCGTTGCCAACGATGCTGCCGGCACGTCGGGCTTCAAGTACCTCGGCGACGAGACATTCAGCAAGGACGGCACAGCCACCAATTATGTCATCGACCCGCGAACCGCTCTGCGCAGTGGATCATTCGATCAGTCATGGCCCGATTCCTGGTATGCCGGCACGACGATGTACGCTTCGCTTGCCGAGACTTACGCTAACGATGCCCCCATCGGCACCATGCAGCAGTTCAACTCGCACATCGACTGGGCTGCAGCGGGCACTACCATAGAAGGCTACACCCTGGGCTACGTCAACGAGAATACCTTCGACAAAGACCAGACCGTCTCCGTCTATGCCACAGGGCTGCAGCTGAAAGGCACCTACGTGCCGCTGAAGGTGTATAGCGACTACGATGCTGAGAACAAGACGCTCACACCCGATACTGAATATACCCGGGGGCAGAGCTTCTGGCGCTTCGTCAAGCTCGACCAGCCTGCCGAGGAATACTGCCTCTACTTCAGCAGCAAGGAGGCTGCCGACAAGTATTGCACCGCCTACAACAAGAACAACCCTTCGGGAGGCTATGTCTCCGACGAGTATAAGAGCGGCCTGTGCTACTACTACGTATGGCTCCGCCACGCCAACAACAGCGACGACGCCGTTCACGGACCGATGGAGTTTGGCATCGTGCGCAACAACATCTACCGCCTGCGCGTCTCGAAGGTGGCCGGCCCAGGCACCGTCAAGCCCGACCCGCGCAACCCAGAATACCTCAAGGCCATCATCTACGTCCGCAAGTGGCGCGAGGTGACACACCCCGAAATCCCCATGTAACACTCTCCCTTTGGTTCAGTACGTCGCTGTTCCACAGCGACAAACCACCCTAAAAGAAAGAAAGAAAAATGAAGAAGAACAACACATATATCGCCAACCTTACCCCCCTCTGTCGGAGGGGCGGTAGGAGGTTTTCATTCTTTATCCTGATGGCACTCTTCCTGACGGCCTGCCAACAGGAAGATGATGTCATACAGCCCGGCAAGACAGACCCCATACCCGAAGGCAAAGGACGCGTCACCATGACCATCAAAGCGCGCCGCCCGGCACCCGCCACACGTGCAGAAACAGGCAACTGGCTCGACCCTGTTGGCGACAACGAGCTCATCAACTACTACTGGGTGGTCTTCGTCGATGGTACGAACACCGTCAGCGAGGTGGTGGGAAAGAACTGGGTGGGCGAGAATCACAACGTCACGACCACCGGCGACAAACGTCCGCAAGGACAGGGTGCCAGAAAGCCTGCTGAGCGCGACGAGTTCTCCTTCGACGTGGCTCCCGGACAGTACACCGTCTATGGCTTCGCCAATATCACGGATGCTGAGTGGACTGCCTTGGGCATCACCAAGGGTGCTGCCCTACCCGACCTCTCGCAGAAGACGCTGACCATCACCAACGGATGGGACAAGATTATCCCCATGACGAGCAACATCAAGGGACAGACGGTCAACGTCGTGGCGGGCGACAACCAAAGCTTCGCCGTCGAGGTGGTTCGCGCCGTGGCAAAGCTGCAGTTCGACTTCACCAACGACTCGGGACAGCAGATGGACATCGTTGGCATGGAGCTGTTCCCCCTGACAGAGAATACGGTGTCGCTCATGGAGAACGAGACGGCAGACGACATCGCCACCAAGAGAGACACCATCGCCTACAGCATCGACCTCGCCTCGAAACCCATCGTCCTGGCAGCAAAGAGTGGTGACACGTCGGGCAAGGGAACTTTCACCGTCTATGTCAACGAGACGAACGCCACCGCCTCGGGTGTCAAGAACCAATACTCTATCCGCCTGAAGGTGAAACGCCACCTCAACACGGAGGTAACGACAGAAGAATATCGCTATGGCATCACCGTGAACCGCACCGAGGGTGGCTTCACACATATCTGCCGCAACGACTGGATCAAGATTCCCATCAGCTTCGGCGACTGGTCGTTCCGTATCGAGGCCCTGCAGTTCGTACCCATCGCGGGCTACCAGACAACGGTGGTCTCGGCCGACGGCCTCTCGGCCACCTTCATCACCGGTGGTAACATCTGCATCCGCCCCATGGTGCGACGCAACACCGACC
>JAGBLC010000031.1 GCA_017635615.1 Prevotella sp. | reverse complement strand
GCGCCGCCAGCGCCCCGAGCGCGGTGAGCGTCGTCAGCGTGGCGAGCGCGGACAGCGCAATGGCGACCGTCCCCGCAACGGCAACCACGGCAACGGCAACTCGCTGGGCGACCGCATGCCGAAGAACTTCGGTCAGGAGCACAACAGCGAATACCACGACCCGCAGGCTGAGCACGAGCCGAAGGACTTCAGCGACGCCCTCGACCACATGGACTTCTAATCGAGCAAATCGCTCTTTCCTGGGTGAATGACCCGCTCGGCCCAAAGGGACGCTTTCAAAGCGAAGCGGAGAAAGAATTATCAATTAAAAAGCATCCTGGCCATCACGGCTGGGATGCTTTCTTCGAATGAGTCTCGAGCTTATTCTAAAAAAATGTGCTTATGAGAAAAAACTAATAACTTAAATTGAAACAATCACTTATTGATAAACTTTCGTGTCGTGCCGTCGGCCATCCTCACAATGACGAGCCCTTTTTCCCCTCCCCCTTCGGAGGCCTGGGAGGCCAGTCTGCGTCCTTGCAGGTCGTAGACAGTCGCCGAGTTGGCAAGCGGGCTATCGGACAGGTTAATGTCGTTGATGGCTGTCTCCGACTCGTCAGGGACGTCGACGATGTGTGCCTGGATGCATACGTTGGGGTTTTCGAAGAGCAGGTTCATGCGCATCCATCCGTAATCGCCCAGCGTCTTTTGCATGCTCACAAAGGAAGCGTTGTCGTTGGGAACAGCACCAACAGCCGTCACCAGCGGATAACCGTTATCCCAGTCGTACTCGCTCTCTACATAGTTGATTGTCAGCGAATAGCCGATGTAGAGTCCCTTTTTGGGAATGGCATACGGTTTGGAGAAGTAGACCTCATTGAGCAGACCGGGGCCCCATTCGTCATCATAGCCGCCGTTGACGGTGGCTATGTCGAGTGGCTTGTACTCCACATTGGCCACAGAGGCTACGCCGGGCAATGCCGTGGAGAGCCATACGCTGAGATCGCTCATATACTCTGTCGAGCGGAGATAGAAGCGGATGCCGTCGATGGCCTTGCCGCGCACATCGAGCTCGTAGCCTGGTACGAGGATGGCGGCCTGATATTGGTCGGGCTCCTCGCCGTTGCCCAGGTCAATGCGTTCGCAGGGATAGGGTATATAGCCCCACCAGTTGCCGTCGGTCATTTGCTGTGCGTTGGTGCTGCCGATGGCAGCGATGGCCAACGCAGCTGAAATCAGAATCTTTTTCATTTCCTAATTCGTTAATTATCAATTATCAATTATCAATTGTCAATACCTCCTCGTCCTCCCAGCTCCAGATGTCCTGTTGGCGGCGTCGCGGCGAGCGGAGCTCTGTTCCATCCTCATGCTCGGGCGTTTCAGAGGTGTTCTCTTCGTAGTCGTTGCTGCCCACCATCATCCTGCACTGAGGCAGGATGACGGTTTGAGCAACGACAGGCTTGATATACCTTGTCTGTTTCATTTTCTTCTTCGTTTTTTACTTATTTCACGACTGTCTTCTTTCCATTGATGATATAGATGCCCTTCTTTATCGGGGGTACGTGGTACCCATGAGAAACCAGCCTTCCCTGCAGGTCGTACACATTTCCGCTATTATCAATTGTCAATTGTCCATTATCAATTGTAACAACGCCTGTGGGAACGGGAAGGTCTTCCATCTCGATGGCGTAGCTCTTGGCAGCTGTCTCGCCCTCTACCTTGAGGTAAGCGCGGAACGGACTGACGAATGCCGATGTGATCTTACCGAAGGTGCCGTTGTCGGCACTGTAACCATAACAGGTGACGCCTTCTTCGGCCACGACGTGCTGACGGCTCATCGTACCGATGAAGCTGACATTGTCTACCGTAGCCGTTGTGTTGGCCTCGGCATCGATGGTCCATGCGTCCATATCGGCGAAGAGGTCGCTGCCGTCGGTTGCCTTATATATATAAGGTACGTAAGCCTCGGTGGTGGTCACCTCCTTGAAGCCGATGGTCTCGCCGTCAATGGCGTTCAGGGCATAGAAGTGGCCTGCCTTCCGTACGGCGGCCTCGTCGAGAGCCACGGGCAGGCAGATGGTATAGACCTCGCCTTCGGCAAACTCGCGAGCGGCATAGCTCAGCACGACGTCCTGCTCTACATGTCCCTCGGCGAAAGAGATGCCTTCGATGGTCTTCGTTTCAAAGCCTTCCACGCTGAATGTTGCGGTGTAGGTGTTTTCAGTCTGTACCACTTCGACGTAGTAGTGACCCTGATTGTCGGCCTTGCCGGTATAGACGGCCTCCGGGCTGGTCAGCGTCACGGTGGCACCGGGCAAGGCATTGCCGTCGACATCGGTGATGTTGCCCACGAGCTGCTTGGCGGTAGAGATAGTGGCATAGAGCACGGGCTTGTAGTTGTTGGTCTTCCAGGTCTGGCCACCATCCTTTGAGATGTATTCCGTCTCATTGAAGTATTCGAAGTAGGCTCCCGAAGAGGTTCCCTGCTGGTTGGTCAGCTCTATCCAGATGCGCATATTCTTACCCTCATAGACGAAAGGCTCCGTCAGCGGCATGTTGAGCATCACGATGCGGTTGTTGCTGCTGCCACCCTTCTCGAAGGTCACACGACCCTCGAACACCTGTTGCATCTCGCTCTGGTCGGTCAGATAGTCCTCCGTGTCCTCGGTGTTCTGAAGGAAGAGGCGCACATTGGCGGTCACGGCATTGCCCGTGTTGTAACCGCGCAGGGCGATGCTGCGCAGATTGATGCCGGCCTCGATGCCCATCTGTGCAGGTGTATAGATAGCCTGACAACCCTTGTCGTCACTGCCGTAGAGGTCGAAGGCGCAGTTGTAGTTGGTGCTGTAGCTATAGCTGCTGGGATTGGCGATGACGATGTCGGCCAAGGCCGTCTCTTCCTTCACGTTGATGGTGACGTGCTCTGTCTGCTCCGAGAAGTTCACACCCTCGAAGACGGCGTAGACCTCAACCAGACCCACTTCTGTGGGATGGAAGCTGAACACATAGTCGTGCTGCTCGCCAGCAGCAAGGGCCACGGCATCAGCTTCGGCTATCTGTTCGCCGGCGGCATTGAGTAAGCGGGCGGTGTAGCTTCCGGCTTCGGTCAGCGTGCTGCTGTAGTTGGTAGCTTTCACCGTTACGTTGACATCGTTGTTGGCCACGGCCTCGGCAGGTGCTTCGATGGCATCGACGGCCAGCGGCTTGGCCACTACGAGTGCGGCATTGACCACCTGACTGCCTCCCGTGAAGCTCACCTCCTGCGCGAAGGGGTTGTAGCCTTCCTTTTCGATGCGCAGCTGGTAGGTCAGCTGGTCCTGAATGACATTCATCGTGTAGTGTCCCTCGGCATCGGTCGTCGCTTCATAGAGCACGTTGCCGCTGGTCAGCGTCACGGTCTGGTCGGCCACAGGCGAAGCATCGTCAGCCAACGTCACGTTGCCGCTGAGCGTCGTGGGATCCTTCTCGACATCGAGATAGACGACGGGCAGGTTGCCGTTCTTGAGCGACATCTGCGAGAAGTCGGTTGTGCTGAAGCTCGAACGATAGAGGCATTGTCCCGTGATGTTCGTATTCTCGAAGTAGACGCTGGTGTAGCCATTGATCTCCATGCTGCGTACATGGATGCGCAGGCTCTGTCCCTCGTAGACGAAGGGCTCGGTGAGGTTGACGGTGAGCATGTCCATGCGGTTGTTGCTGCCACCCTGCTTCCTGAAGGTGTACTGTCCGTCGTAGATGCAGGTCATGGTGCTGACATCCTTCATGTCGCTGCCGACAGCTACGTCTTCGGTGTTCTCTATCCACACCTGCACGTCGGTCGTCACGTCCTTGCTCGTGCTGTAGCCGCGCCACGTTATCTTGTTGATCTTCGTGCCGGCCGCCAGCTTTAAGTTCTCAGCGGTGTAGATGGCCTCGCTCTCGGTGTTGCTGTTGTTAATGTCGAGCGGCGTCTTGTTGTTGTTCGTGTAGTAGTCGCCCACCTGCACCTGGCTGGTGGCCTGCTCTTCAGCCACGTTGACGTCCACCTCGGCAGTCTTCATCACATAATCCTCGGCCTCGAAGGCTACATACACCTTCTGCACACCAGCCTTATGCGGCGTATAGCTCAGGTTGAAAGCCAGTTGCTTGCCCGGCTCGATGGCGGCACCTTCCGTCTCGGCCACCACTTCGCCGTCGGCATACATCCGCACCTTATACTGTCCGGCAGCCTCCGTCTCGGTGTTGGCATTCTTCAGCGTCACCGATGCACTGTAGGCGTTGTTCACCTGGGCCTCGGCAGGAATGTTGCTGCTCACGGCCACCATGTCGTGTACCGTCTCCACGAGCGTGCCACCGTAGATATTGTCGATGTAGCAGTAGCGGTCGCCAAACATCAGGTAGATGTTGCCCGCGGGCAGGCCCGTCACGCTGTAGATCTTCTTCGTTGTGGTAGAGAGTTTCCACTCGTCGGCCACACCGCTGGTAGACAGCTCGGCAGCCTTCGTCCACGTGTTGCGGTCGGTCGACCAATAGACGTTGAGCAGCGCACTGTTATAGCTGCTGTCATAGCCCATGGCCTCGAACATGATGGCCTCGCCTTCTGCCAACGTTATCATTGGCGACTGGATGCGTCCCTCCATGTTGCTCGATTGGTAGAGCATGCCATTCGATACGTACCAATAGCCGTCGACGACAGGCATGTTGACAGGCACCTTGCTGTCGTTGAAAGGTTCGAACCACTTGCCTTCTTCGGCCACCACAGCCTTCACGATCAGGGCATAGTCGCCACCTTCCTCGCTGCTGATGGTAATCTGTTCCAACTGCTCGCCGGGCTGTGTGCCCTTGGCAACGATGTTGAACGAAACATAGCTCTTCGGACTGACGACCGTCTCGGCGGTGATGCCCTCAACGGCAAAGTCGCCTTCTACGTCGAGCCCCGTCAGGCTGAGCGGTGCCGTACCATTATTATAGATGCGGTAGGTTTTCGACTGCTCGCCCTGAACCAGTCCGAAATCGATGGTCGTGCCGCTCTTCACCTCATTGCTATTGTTGTCGGTCAGCTTGAAGTCGGCCTTGTAGGGCACGGGCGTACTCGAGTAGTACACGTTGTAGCGCGTTCCAGAGATGCCTTCCTCAAAATAATAGGAATAGGTGTCGGGATAGTCGTCGTAGTTGAGCACCACTTCGAAACTGGTGGTACTGCTCTGCTGGTTGACAGCCAGTGCCTGATCGATGGGGATGGTGCGCAGCAGAATATCCTCTGTTGCGGCCTCGCTGGCCTTCATGTAGAGCTTCACCTCGTAGCCCTCGTCGCCGGGTTTAAGGTCCACCTCGCCAGTGTTTCTCACATAGAAGTTGAACTTCAATGTGTAAGTGCCTTCTGGTGTCACCTCCGGCTCCTTTGTGTTCAGCTGTGCGCTGGCTATGGTCAGCCCGCGACGCAAGACGACATCGGCCTCGTCGGCATGGAAGTTATCAATGCCCACGTAAGCCATCCGTATGCCCACCATCGTCGGCGTCTCAAGGCCGCGAGCCAGCCTCACGCGGACAAAGCTACTGGTCGACAGTGCCGGAACGGGCTGCTCTTCGCCCTCTGCCACCTCGGGTTCGGTGACGAACTCCAGTTCGGTGGGCAGTTCGTCGCCTATCTGCAACTCTCCGTCGGCTCCCTCTGTCACAGCAAAGAGACGGAGGCTCGCGTCGTCGGCATGGCTGCTGCTGTAAACCTTGACCAGCATGCTGACATCGCCCGACAGCAAAGGTGTGACGAGCAGGTCGTTGACACCCTCGGCCTGATTGGAGTTGGTGTAGAGCCAACCACCTGCGTAGCCGTTGTACGAGTTGTAACTATAGTACATATTGCCATCGACAATATGCTGCCACCCAGGCGCTACACTGAAACCCGACGAGGTGCTGATAGAAGTGTTGAAATCAACCTCGTAGGGCTCTTCGTGCGTCTGTGTCTGTGCTATCGCAGGGCTTAAGCCCATCATGATGAGCATCAGTAGGAATAAATGTTTGAAGTGCTTCATTGTTGTTTGCTGTTTTGTTGTTAATAGATGATTCGTTATTTTCCTAATTATCAATTGTCAATTGTCAATTATCTTACGTCCTTTCCTTATGTAGATAGACTTGCGGGATGCCGGGCAAATAGAATTTGCCCCGTAAGAGACGGGACGGCCAAGGAGGTCGTACACACTTTCGCAATTATCAATTGTCAATTGTCCATTATCAATTGTAACAATGCCGGTGGGCGTCGGGGGGATGGGTTTTACGAGGTAGTCGAACTCAACGGCAAGGTTGCCCGTCTCACGGATGTTGTAGATAGGCTTGTTCAGGAAATAGCTGCCGTCGGTATTCTTGTTGTATACCGTTGCCCTGGGATGACTGCGGTTGGTCAGCGAGTCGAGAGTCTTACGTCCGTTCAGATAGGTGTAGGGGAAGGCATCGGTGTCGCACGTCTTGATGTCGCGGATGTTGTCCGCCGGCACCAAGAGCATGCGCTGCCGGTTCTTGTTGGTGTTCACCTGATTGTGTTCCCAGGCATACGCGTCGTAGTCGACGTGTGTCACCACAAGGCCGTGGCTGTAGAGACACGAGTCGAAGCCCACATACTGCCGGTTGTCCAAGAGATAATACTCGTCGTGGTTGCCCTCGTTGTAGAGGATGAAGGTCTCACCCCCGTTCACCAAGGGTTGCCAGTCGGCAATGTGCTGCGCCTCGGTCAGCTCCACGGGTTCACGCCATCCGCAATACCAGCGTTCGTAGCCCGTATAGCCCGACGGACAATAGGTGTTGCCGTTATAGGCACCGTAGTCCATCACATCGAAGACATCCATGCAGAAGTCGTTGAAGTCGCTGGCGTTGTAGAAGTCGGGGAAGCCCAGGCAGTGGGTAAACTCGTGGCAGATGGTGCCGATGCCGTCAATCTGCGTGCCGCTCTTGCCTCGAAGCTCGCACGAACAGGCAAAGGTGTCGATGGTGATACCATCAACGACGGGCAAGTCTCTGACACCTCCCTGCTTGCTCAGCTGGCCTTCGCAAGGCCAGATAGTCCACGACGGGCCGCCCTGCGCCTCGCCGTAGCCGGCATAGAGCAGGAACACCTGGTCGGCCTCGCCATCGCCGTCCCAGTCGTACTGGGTGAAGTCTACCGAGTCGGCCACCTCGTTCACAGCCTGGATGACAAGGGCCTGGACCATACCGTCGATGCCGCCCATCGCACCATTGGCGCCGTAGTAGCTCTCGTTGTGTTCGGCCATGATGGGGCCGACGATGTCGAACGTCAGGTCAAACAGGCCGTCGCTCTGCTCGTAGAAGTAGTCGCGCACGGAGCCACAATAGGGAGGCGTGCGATAGTTGCGGCAGTTGCAGATGCTGTCGTAGACGGTCTTGATGTCCGGACGCGAGAAAGGCTGTTCGGGGAACTCCACGAGGATGAAGAGCCCCTTGCGCTCGCCTGTGTAGTGAGTGGGTGTCTTCATCGAGGGTGCGGGGGTACGGGGGTGCGAAGGTGCGAGATTACTGCGGGAGACATTGGCAGCGGCACGCCGCTCGGCAGCCTGCGCCTTGCGCTGTTGCAGCTCTCCAGACGAAAGCAAACGCATGGAGCCATCGGCCTGGCGGTCGTAGCACTGGCCATCGCGGGCTTTGAACCAATGCCCGTGTTCGTCGCCCGTGAGCATCAGCTCCATCTTCGTGCCGTCGGCCAGCGTGCAGGTCTGCCAGCGCTTTTCGGCAGGCACAGCCATTGCGACGGAGCAGCCTAACAGCAGGATGAGCGAGCAACAGAATAATTTCTTCATTGTCGATACCATATTCTTTAATTTGCAAATTTCTTTCCGTTGATGATGTAGATAGGCTTGGGGGATGTCGGGCAAATAGAATTTGCCCCGTAAGAGACGGGACGGCCCAGGAGGTCGTAGATGCCACCGCGCGATTCTTCATCCTTCATTCTTAATTCTTCATTCTTCATTCTTAATTCTTCATTCCCTATTCCCGTGGCTTCATCGTCGCTGCCGCCCATGAAGAGGAACGAGGTGGTGTGCGTGTCGGCATCCATGCGGATGTCGGTGATGGGCTTGTCCATCGTCTTTTTGAAGCTCTTGTTGACATTGAAGACCATTGCAGAGGGCGTAGAGGTGTTGGTGAGGGCATCGTTCAGGATGGTGCCACTCTCGCGGTCGATGTAGGGGTAGGTGTTTCCAATCTCCGCACTGTCCTTGTAGGTGTAGAGGTTGTTGGCGGGAATGATGGCCATGCGCTCCTTACCGTATTCCTGGTTCACCTCGTTGTTGCGCCATGCAGCGGCATTGTAGTTGACGTGCGTGATGAGCAGTCCCTTGCCGTAGAGCCAAGAGTCGAAGCCGGTCCACTGTCGGTTTTCGAGGATGTAGTATTCGTTTTTCTGCCCGCTGTATTGGTCGTTGTAGACCACGTAGAAGTCGCCTCCCTCGCTCAGCGGCCGCTGGTTGGTGATAGTGGCTGGGCTTTCGAGGACGATGGGTTCCTGCCATCCGCAGAACCACTTCTCGTAGCCCGTGTAGCCTGCCGGGCAGTAGGTGCCGAGGTTGTAGCAGCCAGAGTCCATCAGGTCCCAGTCGCACATGGTGAAGTGCAGGTCGTCGAGCGTGTCGTAGAAGTCGGGCAGTCCGAAACAATGGCTGAACTCGTGGCACATCGGGCCGACGCCCGTGAGCCAGCGCTCGCCGTTGTAGGCCTCCTCGTTGCCGTAGAGTTCGCAGGTGGTGGCATATTTGTTGATCTCCACCCCGTCGATCTTCAGCGGACGACCGAAGTCCGACTTGGAGAGCTGGTGCTCCTGCGGCCAGATGGTTTCTTCGGGGGCACCCATTGCTTCGCCCCATCCGGCGTAGATGACGACCACCTGGTCTACCTTTCCGTCGCCATCCCAGTCGTAGTCGGCATAGTTGATAGAGTCGGTGGCCAGCTGACAGGCCTCACCGACCATCTCGCCTACGTGCATATCGCCGAAGGTGTTGTTCTGTCCGTAGTATTCCATGTCTTTGGAGAGCTTGACAGGACCGACAACATCGAAGGTGAGGTCGAACTGCCCGTTCGACTGCTCGAAGAAGTAGTCGTGGACTGAGCCTTGGAAGTAGCCCTTCTGGTAGCCGCTGTAGTTCATGATGCTGTCCATGGTGGCCTTGGAATAGGTGTAGGGATAGTTGGCATATTCGACCAGGATGACCAGTCCGCGTCGCTGGCCCGTCATGACGCGGCGTGGCATGGGCGTGCGTTCCACATTCTTCATGCGCTGCTGCCGAAGCAGGCGAAGGTCTTGTTGCACCTTTGACAGATGAGTGGGGGCCGCGTCGGAAACGCGACTTACAGAACCATTGGGTTGGGTTACAAGCTGGGAGGTGGGGACAAGACCTTCGCCTCTGACCTCGGCATAGCAGTAGTTTCCTGCGGCATTGCGTACGACAGGCAGTCCGTTGTCGGCTGTGAAATAGTGGAGATGCTCATCGCCACGAAGGTTCAGGGTGAGCTTCGTGCCGTCAGCCTGCGTCACCGTGCGCTTCACGCCACGCTGGGCAGGAAGAGCGTTGACAATAGAGAATTGACCATTAACAATTGACAATTGAGAGGGGAGAGATGAGAACAGAAAGGCGATGAGGGCGAGTATCTTTTTCTTCATAGGTATGATTGTTTAGGGAAGGAAAGGTGAAAGGCAAAAAGATGCTTTCAGCACTAATTGCCTTTTCACCTCAGGCTTGAATGATTGAATTACTTGACGATGACCTTCTTCACTTCGCCGTTGCTCATGCGCACGAGGTTGATGCCCTTATCGGGAGCATCGAGCTGATGGCCAGAGAGATTGTAGACGGCAGAAGGATGATGGTTGATGGTCGATGAAGCATGATTGATGGCTGTCGGGGC
>JAGBLC010000030.1 GCA_017635615.1 Prevotella sp. | reverse complement strand
TACTTAGGATATTGGAAAGGGGAATAAAAAAGGAATCAGAAACAGGAGTGAAAGGGATTACTGAGATATGAACAAAGTGATGCTCATCGGCAACGTGGGACAAGACCCCGATGTCAGATACTACGAACAGGATCAGGCGGTGGCACAGGTGCGACTGGCCACGACGGAGAAAGGCTATACGCTGCAGAACGGTACGCAGGTGCCCGACCGCACCGACTGGCACAATCTGGTGTTCTACCGCGGACTGGCCAAGGTTGTGGAGCAATATGTCAGAAAGGGCGACAAGCTGTATGTGGAAGGTAGGATTCGCTACCGCTCGTACGACACTCAGAAGGGCGAGCGGCGCTACGTCACCGAGATACTGGTGGAGAACATGGAGATGCTCTCACCGCGTCCTCAGACCGACAACCAACCATCATCACCCAACACTCAACACCCAACACCCAACAACGACACACCCTTCTAACAAGAAATGGACTTATCGTTTCTATACACAGCATGGCAGGAGGTGCATCTTTTGCAACCCGATGCAGGAACTATCGTCGCAGCAGTACTCGCCGTGCTGCTGCTTGTGTTGTCTGGTTTCGCCAGCGGCTCGGAGATAGCCTTCTTCAGTCTGTCGCCCACAGACCTGAACGAGCTCGACCCGGACAAGAGCAACACCGACAGGGATATCCAGATGCTTCGAGAAGACAGTGAACGCACACTGGCTACGATACTGATAACGAACAACTTCGTCAACGTGACGATCATCATGTTGTGCAACTATGTGTTTGCCCATCTGGTGGACTTCGGACGCGCCTACTGGCTGCAGTTTGTCTGCATCACGGTGCTGCTGACCTTCCTCCTGCTGCTCTTCGGAGAGATCATGCCGAAGATCATGGCACGGCAGAACCCGTTGCGCTTCTGCCGGAGAATGGCTTCATACGTGCTCATGATGCGCCGACTCTTCTGGCCCATGGAGAGCCTGCTCATCCACAGTGGTGTGCTGGCCGAAAAGGTGATGCAGCAGAAGAACAACCACATCCTCAGCGTCGACGACCTGGAACAGGCCCTCGAGCTGACGGACAAGGAAGACATCAAGGAGGAGAAGAGCATGCTGCAGGGCATCATCCGCTTCGGCGACGAGACGGTGAAAGAGATTATGACAAGCCGGCAGGATGTCGTCGACCTTGACATCAAGTCGACCTTCGAAGAGGTGCTGCAATGTGTCGTAGAGAACAACTACAGCCGCATACCCGTCTATCAGGACAACTCGGACAACATCCGCGGCGTGCTCTATATCAAGGACTTGCTGCCCCATCTGAACAAGCAGAAGACATTCCGCTGGCAGAGTCTGATTCGTCCGCCCTACTTCGTGCCGGAGATGAAGAAGATTGACGACCTGCTGCGCGAGTTTCAGGACAACAAGGTGCACATCGCCATCGTTGTCGACGAGTTCGGCGGCACCAGCGGTATCGTCACGTTGGAGGATATCCTCGAAGAAATCGTTGGCGAGATCAACGACGAATACGATGAGGAAGAGAAGGCCTATACGAGACTGAGCCGCAACACCTACATCTTCGAGGGGAAGACGCTGCTGAGCGACTTCGTCAAGATTCTGGAGCTCAACGACGACGAGCTCGACGAAGTGGCCGGTGAGGCCGATACCCTGGCGGGCTTGCTGCTCGAGATAAAAGGCGACTTCCCCAAGGTGCATGAGACGCTCAGCTACGGGCGCTTCAAGTTTGAAGTGCTGCAGATAGATGAGCGCCGCATCGCCAAGGTGAAGGTGACCATCAGCCCGCTACCTACCACATAGCGAAGACAATGCTTCGGCCTACTATACGGTCTACATCGCGAAGACATTGAAGCCACCGTCGACGACGGCCACCGTGCCGGTGACAAACCGTGAGGCCGGCGACATCAGATAGTGGATGGTGCCGCAGAGCTCTTCGGGCTGTCCCATCCGTCCGAAGGGTGTCTGGCGGATGACGTCCTTTCCGCGCTCGGTATACGTGCCGTCGGGGTTGGTCAGCAGCGAGCGGTTCTGCTCGGTGATGAAGAAGCCCGGGGCGATGGCGTTGACACGGATGCCCTCGCCGAACTTCTTGGCACATTCGGCAGCCATATAGGCCGTGAAGTTGTTGATGCCCGCCTTGGCTGCAGAGTAGCCACAGACGCGGGTGAGCGGTCGGAAAGCCGACATGCTGGAGAAGTTGATGATGCTGCCCTTGCCTTGTGCCGCCATCGGACGGAGGAACACCTGCGTAGGGATGACCGTGCCGGTGAGGTTGAGCTGCAGCACCTGTTGGAAGGCTTCGGGCTGCAGGTCGAAGATGTTCTGGTCGGGCCCGATGGTGGCTCCCGCCTGGTTGCCGCCCGCAGCATTGAGCAGGGTGTCTACGCGCGCGTACTTACTTATTATATATTCGCAGGCTTGTTCCATCTGCTCCTGTTGCAGCACGTCGGCCTGGATAAACTCGATGGAACCAGCCTCACCCTCAACCCCTCTCCGAGAGGAGAGGGGAGTGGTATGTTCGGTGTCTGTTTCTTGGGGTTGTTTGTATTCATGCCCTTCTCCCTTCGGAAAGGGGTAAGAGAGGGAGGCTACTATAGCCTTGCCTTTTTCGGCATTGCGTCCGATGATGATGACGCGGGCGCCGTTTTCTACCAGGTATTGCGCAATGGCACTGCCCAATACGCCTGTGCCGCCGGTGATGACGGTGACGTTGTCTTTGATGTCAAACAGATTCTTCATGTTTTTTTTCTTATCACGAATTAGAGAATTGGAGAATTATTCTCATATTATTTTTGTCACGAATTTGAGAATTAGAGAATTAATGATTCAGAGTTGCCACGACACCCTGTATCTGCGCCAGGGCATACATTCGTCCGAGGAACGAGTAGCCAGCGTTGTAGCCTCGCGCTTCGTCGCCGAGCATCGTCTTGCCGTGGTCTACGCGCATGGGAATTTGGGTGATGGGTGATGGGTGATGGGTGTTGAAGGTAGCACGGCGACGCTCTTCGTCGAGGAAGATGCGCGCCAGTTCGACGACATCGGCGCGGCCACCAAGGTGGGGAGCCTCGGTGAAGTCGCCGTTGGGCAGTATCTGGCACGAGCGGAGATGGACGAAATGGGTACGAGGGGCATAGCGGCGCGCCATGTCCACCACATCGTTGTGAGCCCCGGCCGACAGACTACCGGCACAGAAGGTCAGACCGTTGTGCGGATTGTCGACAGCCGAGAGCAGCCAGTCGATGTCGTCGGCCGAGTTGACGATGCGTGGCAGTCCTAACACAGGGAAGGGCGGATCGTCGGGATGGACACAGAGGTCGATGTCGCACTCGTCGCATACGGGCATCACCTGTTCGAGGAAGTAGCGCATGTTGGCGCGCAGCTGCTCTTTCGTAACGCCCTGATACAGGGCCAGCAGCTGTCGGAAGAGTTCCAGCGGGTGTTCGTCGTCCTCGCGGATGTTGCCACTGACGAAGCCCTGCGTCTTGACGATGATGTTCTCCACCAGGCGGTGGTTGTAATTTTCGAAGTTCGAGGGCTTCTCGAAGTTCGAGGGTGCGGGGGTGCGGGGGTGCGAGATATGTTCAGAGGGACCATCAGTATTCTCGTACCTCGTACCTCGTACCTCGCACCTCGATTTATCAGTATTCTCGTACCCTCGTACCCCCGCACCCTCGCACCTCGAATAAATAGCATCCGCTTCGGCCACGATGTCGCGCTCGATATTCATTCCGGGTATGCGGAACGAGGCCCACTCCTCGCGAGCTCCCGGACGCTTGAGGATATAATTGTCGAAATAGGCAAACTCGGCGTACGAGAAGAAAAGGTTCGACGTGCCGTCGGCATTGGGGTGGAGTAGGTCGGTGCGCGCCCAGTCGAGCACCGGCATGAAGTTGTAGCACACCGTGCGGATGCCCTCAGCGGCGAGGTTGCGCAGGCTCTCCTTGTAGCGGCTGATCTGCTCGTCGCGGTCAGGGCCGCCATACTTGATGGTCTCCGTGACAGGCAGCGACTCCACGACGCTCCACCGGAGGCCGTGACGCTCGATGAAGAGACGCAGGTCGCGAATCTTCTCCTGTGTCCATACTTCGCCAAGGGGCACGTCGTGCAGTGCCGTGACGATACCCTCAACACCTATCTGCCGCAGCATCGGCAGCGTTATCTTGTCGTTCTTTCCGAACCAACGCCATGTATATTCCATATTCTGCTATATTTGAAATGTGGGGCAAAATTACGGAAAATTCTTGAATTTCGTAAACCTTTTCGTTAGAAATCAGTGCAAACCTATCTTTTATTCAATATCTTTTACGTAATTTTGCAACGCATTAATATCAAACTCTCATGAAAAGACTTCAAGCATTAAACAAGCGTACGGCACCGAAGAGCGTGATGCCGGAAAAGATTATCCAGTTTGGCGAGGGCAACTTCCTTCGCGCTTTTGTCGATTGGATTGTGTGGAAAATGAATCAGCGCACCGACTTCAACGGCTCGGTCGTCGTCGTACAGCCCATCGAGCGCGGCATGGCCGACTGGCTCAACGGGCAGGACTGTCTCTACCATGTCAACCTGCAGGGACGCCTCAACGGCGAGGCTGTCAATTCGCTGGAGCGCATCGATGTCATCAGCCGCGCCCTGAACCCCTATTCGCAGAACGCTGCCTTCATGGCTTTGGCCGATCAGCCCGAGATTCGTTTCGTCATCTCGAACACCACCGAGGCCGGCATCGCCTTCGACCCCGAGTGCAAGTTCAGCGATGCTCCCGCCAGCAGCTATCCCGGCAAACTCGTGCAGCTGCTCTTCCGCCGCTTCCAGACCTTCAACGGCGACCCCTCGAAGGGTCTCATCATCATGCCCTGCGAGCTCATCTTCCTCAACGGACATCACCTGAAGGAGTGCATCTACCAATATATTGAGCTTTGGAAAGCCGACTTCGGCGCCGACTACGAAGCCTTCAAGGAGTGGTTCACCAACCATTGCTTCGTCTGCGCAACGCTCGTCGACCGCATCGTGCCGGGATTCCCCCGCAAGGAGATAGCCGACATCCAGCAGAAGATCTGCTATGCCGACAACCTCGTCGTACAGGCCGAGATATTCCACCTCTGGGTCATCGAGAAGGCAGAGAACATGACATGCGACGAGCTGCGCCAGGAGTTCCCCGCCGACAAGGCCGGTCTGCACGTGCTCATCGCCGAGAGCGAGAAGCCCTACCACGAGCGTAAGGTGACGCTCCTGAACGGTCCGCACACCGTCCTCTCGCCGGTGGCCTACCTGAGCGGCGTAGACATCGTGCGCGATGCCTGCAACCACGAGGTCATCGGACGCTACATCCACAAGGTGCAGTTTGAGGAGCTCATGGAGACTCTGAACCTCCCGATGGACGAGCTGCGCCAGTTTGCCACCGACGTCCTGGAGCGTTTCAACAACCCCTACGTCGACCATCAGGTGACGAGCATCATGCTCAACTCGTTCCCGAAGTTCTGCGCCCGCGACCTGCCTGGCGTGAAGACCTATCTCGAGCGCAAGGGCGAACTGCCGAAGGGCCTCGTCTTCGGTCTGGCTGCTATCATTACCTATTATAAAGGCGGCAAGCGTGCCGACGGAGCAGACATCACGCCCAACGACGCTGAGGACATCATGCAGCTGCTGCGCGACCTGTGGGCAACGGGCGACACGCAGAAGGTCACCGACGGTGTGCTCGCGGCTACCAGCATCTGGGGCGAAGACCTGCACGGCATCAGCGGACTGGCCGAGATGGTGAAAAACTTCCTCGACCTTATCCAAGAGAAGGGTATGCTCGAGGCCGTGAAGACAATTTTATAAAAAAACTTGCCAATAGACACAATAAATCGCCCATTTCTGCGTTTTATTATTGGTAATGGACAATCTCGACAAAACAAGCAGTTACCGACAGATACTGAAATACACCAGTCTGTTCGGCAGTATACAAGGCATCAACATTCTTATTGCGCTCCTGCGCAATAAGATTGTTGCTGTTTTGTTGGGACCTTCCGTGATGGGTCTGATGTCGCTCTTTAACAGCACGCTGCAGATGCTCTCCACAGCCACCAATCTGGGCATCGGCACCAGCAGCGTGAAGACCCTCTCCGAGCAGATGGAAGAAGACGACACCTATCGTCAGGTGCGCCATGTCAGGGTGATCCGCTCGTGGGTGATGCTCACAGCCATCATCAGTCTCGTGGTCAGCCTGCTGCTTGTCCCCTTGCTCAACCGGTGGGTCTTTGCCGATGGCGACCATTGCCTCCAGCTCCTGCTGCTCGTTCCGGCCGTGCCGATGATGGCCATCTTCGGCGGTGAGCTTGCGGTCTTGAAGGCCACTCGTCAGCTCACCAGCCTGGCACGCATCTCCGTGCTCAACATGGCGTTTACGCTGGTTTCGGCTCTTCTGCTGTTCTATTTCGTCGGCGAGAAAGCCATCGTACCCTACTTGGTGAGCGTTGCCTTTGCACAGATGCTCTTCACCATCATCCATTCGTACAGGCTCTATCCCCTTCGGCTGTCGCTGAGACGTAAAACACTCAGAGAGGGACTTCCCATGGTGAAGCTCGGACTGGCCTTCGTGGCTGCCGGCATCTGCGGCACAGGAGCCGACTTTGCCATCCGTGCCATTCTCAATCAGGTGGCTTCGCTCGAGATTGTGGGACTCTACAACTCGGGCTTCATGATGACGATGGTCTATGCCGGCATGATCTTCTCGGCCTTCGACAGCGATTTCTATCCCCGTCTGTCGAAGGTGAACCGCAACATCCAGGAAAGCAACCAGCTCGTCAACCGCCAGATAGAGGTGACGAGCCATCTGCTGTCGCCGATGCTCATCGCCTTCAGCATCGGCATGCCGGTGCTGCTGCCCCTGCTGTTCAGCAGTAAGTTTATCCCCGTGCTGAGCATGATTCAGGTGGCCACGCTGTCGATGTTCCTCAGGGGCATGAAGCTGCCCGCCGCCTATCTGATGCTGGGTAAGGGCGATTCGAAGACTTACTTCTGGATGGAGCTGTATAGTGCTGTGGTGCTGGTGGTTAGCGTCATTGGAGGCTACCAACTCTTCGGCTTGATAGGCACGGGTATCGGCATCTTGCTGACCGAGCTTATCGACCTCTTGGTGGTCTACATCGTCACGCGGCTGCGCTACGGCTATCGCGTGTCGAAAGAAGTAGTCCGCACGGCATCGCAACATCTGCCATTGCAGGTGCTCTGCCTTGCTGTTACCCTTCTGCTCACCGACATCGGCTATTACGTAGCAGGCATCCTCCTTTTCTCCGTCAGTCTCGGCCTCTCCATCCACTTCTTCATCAAGCAGAAGTGATGGCCTGACAGTTCCAAAGAGAGCCGCCCAATTGAAAAAGAATTAAAAAAGGAAAGACGAAAACCACCACTTTTTTGTCTTTTTATTTGGTGATTCCACTGATTTGTTGTATATTTGCAGCGTGATTCAGCCCCTATTATAAAGGAAGCATACTATCAATCATTCAAAAGATTATGCCTGAGATTAGCAAATTCTATGGGATTATCATATACATGTATATTGATGACCATAACCCGCCGCACTTTCATGTATGGTATGATGAGTACCAAGCTGAAATAACTATCAAAGACGGAATAGTTCGTGGTGAAATGCCGCGACGCGCCCTACGACTTGTTTTCGAGTGGCTTGATTTGCATCGTGATGAGTTGATGGAGAATTGGCGCCGTCTTTCTAATAGTGAAGCAGCACAGAAAATAGAACCGTTGAAATAAGGAGGAGAACTGCATGGCCGAAACACAAGTATTACTGAGAGTAACAGCAGCTGAGTATGCCGGTGGCTACACATTGCTCCTGACGTTCAGTACAGGTGAAAAACGTCTCGTCGACTTTACCCCCCTGATGCAAAAAGGAATCTGCCGCAAGCTGCAAGACTTGGATTATTTCAAGTCTTTCCGGCTAGATCCTTTCACCGTAGATTGGAACGACGAAATAGGCTTCGCCCCCCGTTATCTCTACGAGAGAAGCGTCGCCGCATAAATAGTTTCAAGACCGTTGCCGCTGTAGCCATAGTGCCCAGCGGCTTACTTTATTCTTCAGCATCAAGAAAAACCACCACTTTTTTGTCTTTTTATTTGGTGATTCCATTGCTTTGTTGTATATTTGCAGCGTGACTCGAGTGGCCCGTAGGGCATGAGGGTCTATATCTTAGTTGGAAAAGGACGTTTACGAACGTTATCTTCTATCGTCAGATCTCGCAAATCATGCACAAGAAGATACGCAACCGGAACGTCCACTTCGGGTGTATTGTACCCTGACCGTTCGTTTCGTCAGGCTCAATATATCACGGCGTGGGCTATCTCGAGTTGCTTATCCTTGTGCAAGGCCATGCGAGAGCCCGACGATGGGATAAGCAAGAAAGTAGAGCACCCACGTCTTTCCGTTTACCATGTTGAACCGCCGAATCTGGGAGCTATAGGCAATAATTATAGAGAATTATGGCAGATTTAGTGTTTAACTTTTCATCTTTGGCTGACTATCACTTAAATGTACTGAATCCTAATGATTTAAATCTGTTCTACTATGACATTTCACTTGATGTTTATTCAGGTTGTTCGTCCTCTTACAGCTGGAGCAAAGATGTTGAAGATTATTTAAGTAGCAAAGGTGTTATTGTAGAAGGAGGTGAGAATTATGATGTACCGTCTTATTTTGAAGATAACAAGATTTATTTTTCAATGATTGGCGAAGATAATAGCAACAAAGCTGCTGCATTTTACAGGCATCTTCGCAACTCTTTTGCCCATTATAATATAGGGAGAGGAGGGAGCTATTTCTTTATGAAAGACTACTTGAAAGATGGGGTTTCGCTATCAATGATAGGGAAAATAGACGTAAAACTTTTTGAAGGTCTAATTTCAATCTTCTTTGGACAGAAAGAAAATACAGAAAAAGACTACAATGCAATTGATGAATGTTAATGGAAGTATGAGTAAGGTTATATATATGGTAGGAGAAGCTCTCTTTTCTTTTGAATCGAATCTTCAATATGTTTCGGGAGGAGAATTCCAATTGGAAGAAAAGTTGTTGATGGAAATCAAAGAACATAAACATTATTTGACAGAGCAATTACAGAAAGGATACATTCACGATGTAGTTTTTGAAGACGAACACGGTTATAAAGGAAAAGTAAATAGTTTTGAAGAACTAGGAAACATGAAGATTGAAAAGAGTATTTGTTCATAAAATAGATATAATCATGAAAAAAAGTAATTGGACCAACTTAGGTATGTTTAGAAGAAGGTGGAGAGTTATGGTCTGCTGCGCTGTGGGTAATATAGTCTTTTGTTATCCAAATATGGCCAAAACCAACAACTGTGAGCACATTTCTCAGCCAGACGATGGTGACAACATCTATGTCTATACGAAGGGTTCGGCAAACGCAAACGTCTATTCGCTCGACAATCTGGACAAGATGATGTTTGGCGAAAATGCTTTATCCCTGTTCACGAAAAATGGGAAGACAGAATACGCCTACAGCTCCATCAGGTTTATTACGTTCAACGATGCCAATGCGACTCCAACCGGCTTGACAACATTGAAGACGTTTTCGGAGAAGCTTGAAGTAAGCTATGACAGAAGTTCTTTGCTATTATACGTCGAGAGCCCTGAGCATCTAAGAAGTATTCAAGTTTGCGATGTTCACGGGATTCAGTTTTTGAAGCTTTCCCAACCTGAAATGTCGACTACCGTTTCGCTTGCTCACCTACCGAAGGGTATCTACATCGTCGTGTTGAGAGGCAACAATTTTGAAAAAAGCGTAAAAATCATCAAGTAAAGAAAGAGGTAACAAAATGAAAAAAGCAATATGTATAATGGTAACCTTGCTGGCAATGTCCCAGAATGGTCTGGCTCAGAAGTTTTTGGATATCTATCAATATGGCCGCGTTGTGAGTTCGGTGGCTACAGCCGACATCGACAGCATGGTGATCTG
>JAGBLC010000029.1 GCA_017635615.1 Prevotella sp. | reverse complement strand
TCTCCAGGCTACGGCTCACACCACCTTCCCCATCGACTCCGACGAATGTCCCTACGAGCTGTGCTTCGCTCTTATCCAAGATGGCATGACCGGAACGGGCAGCGGCTGGAACCAGTCGAACTACTACAATGGACAGTCGGGATGGCCCGCTTCGATGGATCAGTTCACGCAGGGCAAGAGTTCGGTTAGCGGACTCGTCTTCAACGACGTCATCGTAGCCCGTTCGAGCGTGGCAGGCCTGAGCGGCTCGCTGCAGGCTCCCATCGTGGCCGACGTGGCACAGTCGTACAGCTATACGTTCGACATGAACACAGTGGTGAACACGTCCAAGGAGAACATCATCCAAGACAAGAACCTGCTGCGCGTCGTCGTCTTGCTCATCGACACCCGCACGGGCGAGATAGCCAATGCCAACAAGTGCACCGCCGGACATAATACAGGCATCGACGCCACCACGCTGAGCCGCGACGCCTCAGTAGACAGCGTCAGCTACTACAACCTGCAGGGACAGCTGGTAAGCAGTCCGCAGAATGGCATCTTTGTTCGTTCGGAGAAGCTCTCCAACGGCAAGGTCATCACCCGAAAGATTAAGATGTAAGAGAATACACATAAAACATGGAGAGTCCAACAGCTTTCGAGATGCTCGAACTCACCGTTGAAGAGGCTTGTAAAACCTACGGAGGGTTGTCGATTGACAACAAGATTATGCTCATCGACAACCTCTCCCTGATATCGCGTCCACTCATCCCGCGCCGCACACGATGCTACATCGTAGGGCTGTGCACCCGTGGGTGGGCGCGCTATCGCTTAGGAACGAAAGAATGTCTTGTCCGCCCTGGCGATGCCATCATTATTGCCGAGGGGCAGGTCATGGACAACTATGAGACAAGCACCGACCTGGAGGGCATCGGCTTCTTCATTTCCAAGGAGCTGCTCGACAACGTCATCAAGGAGTTCCACGACCGCATCTCCTTCATCGTCTTCATGCGCGACCATCCCGTGTTCCACCTCTCCGATAAAGAGACCGAAGAGTTCAAGATCCACTACGACTTCCTCTGCCGCAAGGTTTCGCAGACTGACCACCGCTATCGCGAGGAGGTCGTCAGGTCGGCACTCACCACAATGGCCTACGACATGGCGTCGTTCGTCACCAACTTCAATCTGAAGGAAAAGCCCCAGAAACGGCGGGCCGAGGTCATCTTCGAGAAGTACATCCACCTCGTAGAGACCCATTTCCGTGAGAAGCGTGTCGTCGAATGGTATGCCGACCAGCTCTTCCTCTCGTCGAAATACCTCTCGGAGGCTGTCAGGAAGGCCAGCGAGCGCACACCGTTAGAATGGATCAACATGTACACGGCACTCGAAATACGTCTGATGCTGAAGAACACCAAGCTCGACATCAAGGAGATAGCGCGCCTGCTGAACTTCTCCAACCAGTCGGCCATGGGAAAGTTCTTCAAGACGCAGGTGGGTATGTCGCCCTCCGAATACCGTAAATCGTAAGGTACTTTCGCTCGAAAAAGCAAAAAATATTTTGCTTTTTGCTCACTTAATCGTACCTTTAGATAAGGTACTCACGCTCGAAAATAAAAAAGAAAACGGGTTTTCTTTTTGTATTTTGCTCACTTAATCGTACCTTTGCACCCATGATTGTGTGGGAAAAGATACTGAGGCTACTGCGTCTGGCGTGGTTGCCCATTCAGAACAACATTGTCTTCGCAGGCTTTATGTACCTGTTGGGGACGGTATGTGTACTGTGTGTCACCGACTGGAACAAGGGCGGCCCGGCCTACGAATGGTGGTGGGCAGAGCTTTTGGCCGACGTCTATGCCGCCTGTTGCCTGCTGATGGTTTTCCCCCGAAAATTACGGCGATGGATGCGACTGTTGTTCAGCATCATCGCCTACGCAGTGGCTCTTGCCGACGTGTTTTGTTTCGTGAAGTTTGGCTCCACCATCACCCCTACGATGCTCCTGCTCGTGGGCGAGACGAACAGCCAGGAGACCAGCGAGTTTTTCCGTTCCTATCTCTCGTGGGATGTGCTGCAGAGCGCCGTTGGAGGAGTGCTTCTCGTGGCATTAGGACATAGTGTGGTGGCTGTCATGAATCGAGGTGCGAGGTGCGAGGTGCGTGGTACGAGAATGGTGAAAGTGCGAGGTACGATGTACGAGCTGTTGCAGGGATGTGCAGGTGTGCTTGTGATAGCAGCGGTGGCATCGTGTGTGGTGCTTTGCCACGACAACAAGAAGGCCTACTTCAGACTGATGAACTACGACAACATCGGCGGCGTGGAGCACGAGCTGACGCGATCCGACCATGCGTCTATCTATCAGCCGCTCTACCGCTTGGCATTCAGCATTCGTGCCAACCAGCTGACGGCACAACAGATAGACCGCCTTGTTGATGGCCTCAACCGTGTCGAGGTAGACAGCTGTTCGTTCCGTAGCAAGCAGATCGTATTGATTATCGGCGAGAGCTACAACAAGCGGCACTCCGGACTCTACGGCTACGACAAGGAGACGACACCCCGCCAGCAGACATTGGCCGTCGAGGGCAGCCTCATTCCCTTCAGCAACGTCATCGCCCCATGGAACCTCACCAGCTTTGTCTTCAAGCTGCTGTTCTCGACAGCCGTTGTCGAGAAAGCGGGCGACCAGTCGAAGTGGTGCGACGCACCGCTCTTCCCTACCCTCTTCCGTAAGTCGGGCTACGAGGTGGCCTTCTTCACCAATCAGTTCCTGCCGCAGGCCAAAGAGGCTGTCTACGACTTCAGCGGCGGCTTCTTCCTGAACAATCCCACGCTGAGCCAGGCAATGTTCAGCCGTCGCAACGACCGACTGTACTATTTCGACGAGAGCATGCTTGGGGTGCTGGATGCTTCGATGAGTGGGAAGCCTTTGTCGGGGAGCGGGGAGCGGGGAGCGGCAAATGAGATGACTCCTCAGCTGACCATCGTGCACCTGAAGGGGCAACACGTCGACTATCGCACGCGCTGTCCGAAAAAACGGCAGCACTTCTTCCGCGCCGACTATGAACGGCCACGCCTGTCGCGGGCTGAGCTGCAAGACCTGGCCTATTATGACAATGCCACACGATACAACGACAGTATTGTTGGCGAGATTGTCAACCGCTATAAGGACCAAGACGCCATCGTCGTCTATGTGCCCGACCACGGCGAAGAGGTGTACAACGACGATGTCCACCTGCACGGCCGGCTGCACAACAGCACCATCGACCGCCGTCTGGCCCATGAAGAGTTCGACATCCCCTTCTGGATATGGTGTTCCGACAGCTATCGCCAGCTGCATCCCGATATCTGGCAGGCCATCGTAGCCTCGAAGGACAAGCGCTATATGACCGACGCACTGCCCCACCTGCTGCTTTTCCTCGCCGGCATCCACACTCCCGCCTACCGCGACGACATGAACATCCTGAGTCCACAATACAACGCACAGCGCCGACGTCTGATCAAGGGGGCTGTCGACTATGATTCATTGAACATTGAGCATTGAATATTGAAGATATGAAGAACAAGCTAAGCTTACAGCAGACACAGGCTCTCCGCGGCCTGGCCATCCTGGGCATCATCCTGCACAACTACTGCCACTTCCTGAAGTTTGCTGTGAAGGAGAACGAGTATACCTTCACGGCAGAGAAGCCCCGCCAGCTGCTGGAGAAACTGATGAGCATCGACAGCGACCTCTTCATCCACATACTCTCTTTCTTCGGCCACTACGGTGTGCCGGTGTTCCTCTTCATCAGCGGCTACGGACTGGTCAAGAAGTATGAAGCCCCCCATTCAGCCCCCGAGGGGGCTACAAATGTATCCGCGCACGATGGAAATGTAGACCCCACACACACAGCTGCAAATGTATCCGCGCACGATGGTAATGTAGCCCCCACACACACGGCTGCAAATGTATCCGCGCACGATGGTAATGTAGCCCCCTCGGGGGCTGAAGGGGGGGCCTCGTCTTCGTCTTTGTCTTCGTCTCTTTCTTTCCTTCTCCGTCACTTCCGCAAGCTTTTCCGCCTGATGATATGGGGCTACCTGCTCTTTGTCGCTGTCTACTTCCTGCGTCACGACGACGGGGCGACCGTCTATTCGTGGGACCGCATAGCAGCACAGCTGACGATGACCGTCAACTTCCTCTACGAACACCCCGACCGCATCATCAAGCCCGGACCGTACTGGTATTTCGGACTGATGATGCAGATCTACGCCCTCTATATCTTCGTCATCCACCGTTGGCGCAGCAACTGGCTGCTCCTCGCCCTGGTGGCTGTTTGCTGGATGGTGCAGGTGATTGTGCCTGCCCCCGATGTGCTCAACTTCGTGCGCTACAACTTCATCGGCGGCATGCTGCCATTCGCGATAGGAGTGGCCTTGGCGAGGTACGAGGGTGCTTGTCGAGGGTACGGGGGTACGGGGGTACGGGGGTGCGAGAATAGTAATCTCGCGCCTTCGCACCTCCGCACCTCCGCACCCACGGACAGTAATCTCGCACCTCGTACCTCGCACCTCGTACCTCGAGAAATCAACCTCGTACCTCGAGAAAAGCACCTCGCACCCACGATAATCGTCTCTGCCCTCGCCGTCTTCGCAGGCAGCTTCTGGTTCCATTCGTGGCTGTGGGTGCCGCTGTTCATCGTCGTCGGTGCCGTTGCCACCGTCTGGCTGATGCCACAGTGGCTCCTGAAACCCTGTGCCTGGGTGGGCGGTATTTCAGCAGCGTTGTTCGTGATGCACCCCCTGATGCGCGAGATCATCATTCCCCACTACCGCCATACCGACATCTATTTCGGTATAGCCGTCTACCTCTTGGCTTCTGTTGCCGCTGCCATGCTGCTCCAATGGCTTACCAGCAAATCGAAGACGAAGAAGTAGTCACCCTCGTACAACTCACCGTCAAACGAGGCTGTAGTCACTCTCGTACAACTCACCGTTTCTCATCGGGCCAAGGGCAGGGCAGCCCTGTAGCCTTGAAGAAGGGTCGCTGGGCTTTCATCTTTCGCAGTTGGCGGCCTAAGCGTCGCGACATACGCTTGACGACATCGGGGTACTCTGAAGCGAGGTTGTGCGTTTCGCTGATGTCGCGGTCGATATTGTAAAGTTCTTTCTCGCCCGTCTTGTAGTTGTAAATCAGTTTCCATTCGTCTTGCCGGATGGCACAGTTCAGACTGATGCCCGGCCCTGTATTGCCCCACACGTTGGGGAAGTTCCAGACGAGGGCGCGCCGTCTCGAAGGGTCGCCCGTCTGTCGTAGCAAGGGCATGAAGCTCCGCCCGTCGACGGTCTGCGGAACACGGTAGCTGCCGATGCCCGCCATTTCGAGTATGGTGGGATAGAAGTCTTCTATCATCACGTAGCTGTCGCACCGGCTTCCTTCCTTGACGACTCCAGGCCAACGCACGATCATCGGTTCGCGAATGCCCCCCTCCAGCAGCGAGCCCTTTCCCGAGCGGAGCGGAGCATTCTGCGTGTAGAGCGGTTCGTCGCGGTAATAGCTGCCAGTGGCATAGCCTCCGTTGTCGCTCATGAAGATGACGACGGTGTTGCGGGCCATATCGTTGTCGTCGAGCCATTGCAGGATGTCGCCGAGGCTGTGGTCCATCCCTTCGATGAGGGCGGCATAGGCCGCCTCTTTCTCCGACAGCCCCTTGTCGCGATATTTCTGATAGTAGCGCTGGTCGCGGTCGATGGGGATGTGCACAGCATAGTGCGACATATAAAGGTAGAAAGGCTTTCCCGTCTGTTTTGCTGTATCGAGGGCTGCGAGGCATTCCTTCGTGAGCGCTTCGGTGAGGAACGTTCCCGTCTGCCAATATTTCTGCAGCCCTGGGGTTGCCATCGGTGAAGTAGCATTGCCGTCGGCATCGTAGCCGTAGTTGCGCTCGCTGAGATAGGTGGCCGGTCCGCCAGCTGCATGACCGGCGATATTCACTTCAAAACCGAAGTGCTCAGGCCGCTCGCCTGGTGTGTCGAGAGCTCCCCAATGAGCCTTGCCCACATGGATGGTGCGATAGCCGTTGGCGCGCAGGATGTCTACGAACGTTCGGGCGCTGAACACATGGGTGGCGGGTGTTGGGTGTTGGGTGGTGATGGTTTGCTGTTGGGTGGTGGGTGATGGCTGTTGGGTGGTGATGGGTTGCTGGGTAATTCCGTTGTAGTTCCATTCGGGCGTGCGCACTACGGGGTCGTCGATGTCTGTCGACTCGTCGCGGCGCAGCGTCCAGTTGGTCACCCGGTGGCGGGCAGCATTGCATCCCGTCATCAGCGAGCAGCGGCTGGGCGAACTGATCGGGGCGGCATAGGCCTGCGAGAAGAGCATCCCCTCACGGGCCAACCGTTCCATGTTGGGCGTCTCGTAGGTATCGTTGAGGGGTGTCCGGCGGTTCCAGAAAGCCACCGACGTATCTTGCCATCCCATATCATCCACCATAAAGAGGATGATGTTGGGCCGTTGCTGCGCCTGAGTCCCTGTAGGGATGGCGACGGCCACCGCTGTCACGAGGCCTTGCAGAAGTCTTTTTTCCTTTCTCATTGTTGCTGTTCTACGCTTTTTGCCATGTTGTTGATAGCTTTTTCCGATGCAATTTGCCGCAAACTCCGATACTACATTATTAATGTAGTCAGACTACCTTATTAATGTAGTCACACTACTTTATTAATGTAGTCTCACTACCTTATTAATGTAGTGTTGGCATTTGCCGCTTATTGCGCTCCCATTTGCCTCATGGTTGGTGGGCGATGGTAGGTGGTTGACGGGTGATGAATGGTATGTTGTGTGCAAAGATACAACTTTTTTGCCAATATCCCATCATCCGCCACTTTTTTTGCGATACTGTTGAAGGTTTCAGTATTTTTTCGTAATTTTGCAACCGGATTATTCACTATGAACTACGAAATGCTGAGCCGCTACCGTGCGGCACTGATGGGACTGGCCATGCTTTTCGTGATGTTTTTCCACGTACCGATGGCCAAAGGCGAACTGATGTACGGTTTGGTTCGCCTGGGCAATATCGGTGTGGATATGTTTCTCTTCCTGAGCGGCATCGGCCTGTGGTTCTCGTGGACGAAGAGTGTTTCGAGGATCGAGGACTCTTATCGGGGGTGCGAAGGTACGGGGGTACGGGGGTACGAGAATGGCAACGAAGCGCCAAACGTTAATCCCGCACCTTCGCACCTTCGCACCTCCGCACCCACGGACGGTAATCTCGCACCTTCGCGCCCCCGCACCTCCGCACCTTCGAGAATATGTTCCTTCTACCGCAAGCGCCTGCTGCGCATCTATCCAGCGTGGATCATCATCGCCTGCCTGTATTATATCCCCGACTTCTTCGGCACCGACTTGTTCGGACAGTTCGACTATGCCACGGGAGCCGATTGGCACAGCACGAAGAGCCCCAATGTGCTGCACCTGATAGGCAACATCCTGGTGAACTGGAGCTTCTGGCGCATCGACGACGGGGCCTTCTGGTTCATCCCGTCGATTATGGCGATGTATGTGTTTGCCCCGTTCTATATGGAGCTGATACGCCGCCATCCCGTCTATCGATGGATGCCCGTCGTGGCAATGGTGTGGGCGGTGATGGTGCAGTATATGCCCCCGATACACGAAGGGGTGGGACATATCGAGATATTCTGGAGCCGCATACCCATCTTCTTAATAGGTATCAACTGCGGCGAACTGGTGAAGCAGAAGAAGCCGATAGAGCCATCGGCTGTGTGGCTGCTGCTCATCACGTTCGGTCTGTCGCTGTGGATGTGCATCGAGTTCGAGAATCACTGGCGGGGTCACTTTCCCCTGTTCCTCGAACGCATGGTATACATCCCGCTGAGCATCAGCTGCATGTTGCTGGTGTGCAAGTTTTTTTCGAGGTACGAGGTACGAGGTGCGAGGTACGAGAATGGCTTTTCGGGATGCGAGGTACGAGGTGCGAGGTACGAGAATAGTGATAAAGGGCAGGCATCAGAGCTTGAAGGTAATCTCGTACCTCGTACCCCGCACCTCGTACCTCGAAAGATTCTCACCTTCATCGGCGGCATCAGCCTTGAAATCTACCTCGTGCATGCACAGTTCGTGTTGCGCTACCTCACGCCGATGAAGCTGGGCTATTGCCTGACGGTCGTCCTGCTCATTGCCATCAGCCTGCCGCTGGCCTGGCTGCTGAAGCGACTGACAAACCTGATAATGGACAATTGAGAATTGATAATTGACAATTGATGATGGTTGGTATGGCGGCTCTTAGTGTAGCTGTCTAAAATGATATTTTCGTGCAAAAGGTTTGGCTGTTTACAGAAAAAATCGTATCTTTGCCCCGAATAACAACCGATTGAAATATGCCAGAACAAGAAACAAGAAGGCGAGGCTTCGCCGTAGGCGTTCAAGAGTTCGACTGGATACGCGAACGTAAAGCTGCGTATATCGACAAAACCATGTACGTATGGAAGATGGTGAATACTGAGGCGAAGTATTTCTTCCTCAGCCGTCCGCGCCGTTTCGGCAAGTCGCTCTTGGTCGACACGCTGCGCTGCTATTTCGAAGGGCGGAAGGAGCTCTTCGAGGGACTATATATATATAATAAGGAAAAGGAGTGGCGGAAGTACCCCGTTATCCGCCTCGACTTGTCGAACGGGAAATACTACGAGAAGGAACGCGTACACGGTACCATCAATACTATCCTGGAATGGCAGGAAAGAAAGTTCGGCGTCACAAATCCCGATGATACCTACAACTATGACTCTCGGCTGACAAACCTGATCCGTGCAGCCTACGAGCAGACCGGCGAGAAGGTGGTCATCCTCATCGACGAGTACGACGCGCCGATGCTCGACAGCATCAACGACCCCGACTTGCAGGATTACATCCGCAATAGGGTGCGCAACCTCTTCTCGCCACTGAAGGCACAGTCGCAGTTTCTGCGCTTCGTCTTCCTCACTGGCATCTCGAAGTTCTCGCAACTCTCTGTATTCAGCGAACTCAACAACCTGCAGCAGCTGACCTTTGCTCCCGAATACGAGGGCATCTGTGGTATCACCGAAGAAGAACTGCTGACAGAATGGAAGGGCGACATCGAGGAGCTCACCGAGAAGATGAAGGAGCTATACGAGCGTTATGGCTTAACGCTCAGCTACGATGATGTTGTGGCGCAACTGAAAAAGATGTATGATGGCTACCACTTTAGCGACAGGATGACAGATATCTACTGCCCGTGGAGCCTGGTCAACGCTTTCGCGATGGGGCGCATCATGAACTTCTGGTTCTCTACCGGTACGCCTACGATGCTCATCAACGTGATGCGGCAGAACAACATCAGCATCCAGCAGATAGAGCACTTCCAGGGTACGCTCGAACGATTCGATGCTCCCACCGAGCGCATCAGCGACCCTATTCCCGTACTGTTCCAGAGCGGCTACCTGACGCTGAAGGAGTATAAACCCATCGACCAGGAGTATGTCTTGGGATTTCCGAACGGCGAGGTGCGCGAGGGATTCGCCAAGGCACTCTACAAATACTACATGGAAGACTATGTGGGCAGCCAGGACACGTTGGGACAAGCTTTCAACCGTCTGCGACGCAATGCCATCGGCTTTGAGCAGTTCATTGAAACCATCCAGCGCTGGTATGCCGGCATCCCTTACAGCATCACCGACAAGAACCAAAACGAACAGCTGTACCAGTCGCTCATCTATGCCGCCCTGATGGGCTACGGAGCCGACGTAAGTGCTGAGGAGCAGACGGCTGACGGACGAATGGACATCGCCCTGAAGCTGCCCGACTGTATCTACATCATCGAGCTGAAATATGGCAAGACAGCCGAGGAAGCTGTCGAGCAAGTGGTCAAGAAAAACTATGCCGTGCGGTTTGCCTCTGACAAACGACCGGTGACAGCCGTTGGTCTGAACATCAGTGAGGACCGCCGCACCATCGACAGCTACAAGATTGTACAGGTGAAATGAAAAGTGCTTATATACAACTCATCCGACCGAAACAATGGCTGAAGAATGTCTTCGTTCTGATGCCAGTCTTCTTCGGCGGTGCCATGAAGAGTCTGCCCAGCGTCTATGCCTCGCTGGTGGCCTTCGTGGCCTTCTCGTTCGTGGCCTCGTCGGTGTATTGTTTCAACGACATCATCGACGCTGAGGCCGACCGTCGACATCCCGTGAAGTGTCACCGCCCGGTGGCTTCGGGGGCTGTCAGCAAGACGCAGGCCGTAGTGCTGATGGTGCTGATGTTCGTCTTGTCGATGCTCACGCTCTGTCTGCTCACCACAGAACAGATTGTGCCCGACGACTCGCCGCTATCCACCATCTATTCGCCGTGGACGGTGGTGGGCATCATCTTGTTCTACTACCTGCTCAACCTCGGCTATTGCGCGTGGTTCAAGCGCTATGCCATCGTCGACGTGTTCATCATCGCCTTCGGCTTTGTGCTCCGTCTGCTGGCAGGCGGTCTGGCATCGGGTGTGGTGCTGAGCAAGTGGATTGTGCTGATGACCTTCCTGCTGACGCTCTTCCTCTCCTTTGCCAAACGCAGAGACGACGTGGTGCGGATGGAAAAGACGGGCGAGGCACCCAGGCAGAACACCATCCGCTACAACCTGACGTTCATCAACCAGGCCATCACCATCACAGCCTCCGTCACGCTGGTGTGCTACATCATGTACACCGTCAGCCCGGAGGTGACGGCTCGTGCCAAGTCGGAGAATCTCTACCTGACCACCGTCTTCGTGCTGCTCGGCTTGATGCGCTACATCCAGCTCTCGGTGGTTGACAACCGCTCGGGCGACCCCACCAAGGCATTGCTGCGCGACCGCTTCCTGCAGGCCGTCGTCTTGCTATGGGCCTTAGCCTTTGCACTGATTATCTATTTGTGAGTTAGGAGTTAGGAATTAGGAGTTACGAGTGATGAGAAAGAAGATTCATGTTTTCGATTTCGACGGAACGTTGACAACACGCGACACATTGTTACTGTTCATCCGCTTCGTCAAGGGCGGATGGGCTTTATGGTTGGGCATGCTGCTCTATGCGCCGCTGTTGGTGCTGATGAAGCTGCGCCTCATCGACAACGGTTGGATGAAGCAATGCATGTTTTCCCACTTCTTCCGTGGGATGACAGAATCGATGTTCAACAATTGCTGTGAGATATTTGCCGACTACTATTCCGAGATCTTGCGGCCGCAAGGCATAGCTACTATCAGGAAAGCCCTTGCCGACGGCGATGAAGTTTGCATCGTCAGCGCCAGTATCGACAACTGGGTGCGCCCCTTCTTCGTGAATGATGAAGAAAAACACTGGGATGAGGAAATCGTCATTCCGAAGGTTGATGCATCACGACTGAACATCATCTGCACGGAGGCAGAAGTTAAAAACGGTCGGCTGACGGGACGTTTCTCCACGCCCAACTGCTACGGCAAGGAGAAGGTGCGCAGGCTGCGTCAGGCTGTGCCCAATCTTGACGACTACGATGAAATCATTGTCTATGGTGACAGTCGCGGCGACGAAGCGCTCTTCGAGATAGCCACAGAGAGGCACTATAAGCCTTTTAGGGGTGATGTGTAGACGAACGGATATACATAAAAGTATGTCCCTACGATTAACAGAGTTTTTACACGCATTAACTGTTTAAAAAGGAATCGACAGCTGACCATCGCCGAGAAGGTTGTACGAAAGACGATGGTAGGGTGTCGTGCCATGCAGCCGGATGGCTTCGCGGTGCTTCCGGGTGGGATAGCCTTTGTTGTGCTGCCAGTCGTACTGCGGATATTCCTCAGCCAGACGGTCCATATAGTCGTCGCGGTAGGTCTTTGCCAGGATGCTGGCGGCAGCGATGGAGAGATATTTGCCATCGCCCTTGACGATGCAAGTATGCGGCAGCGCTTTCTCCTGAGTTTGATTCGAGGTACGAGATATGTCATTCCCATCAGCAAGCGACGGATGGTAGGGCGTGAAGCGGTTGCCGTCGATGATGAGTGCTTCAGGCCGCACCTTCAGCTGATCGAGAGCCCGGTGCATGGCCAGGAAGCTGGCCCGCAGGATATTGATCTTGTCTATCTCTGCCGGCGTGACGATACCCACGGCCCACGCCAGTGCGTCGTGTTCGATGATGGAGCGCAGCTGCTTACGCTGGCGGTCGGTGAGCTGCTTCGAGTCGTTGAGTTGCTCGTTGTGATAGTCGGGCGGCAGGATGACCGCTGCGGCATACACACTACCTGCCAGACAACCGCGCCCAGCTTCGTCGCATCCAGCCTCTATAAGGCCCTCATAGAAATGACTCTTCAGCATTTTTGGGAATAAAGAATGAAGAATTATGAACTATAAACTATGAACTATGCATTAAAAAAGAGCCATCGCCTTGTGGGCGTGGCTCTTTTATTATGATTGACTAATAAACGGCTTTCTTTCCGCCACTGATGAATACGCCCTTCTTGGCCAGACGCTTGTCGATGCGCTGTCCACCGAGGGTGAACACCTTACCGAAATCGGGCTGTGTGGTATCCAACGACCGGATGGCTGTTGCCGTAGCTCCTGGCAGGCCGATGCTGGTCTGTCCGTTTCTGTTGACGAGAGTGCTTTCACCGTCGCCAAAGCTCAACACCATACCGTAGGCAGGGAAGGTAATGACCCCTTGGCGGAGCGTACCGAAGCAACCCATGTCGAACAGTTCGTCAATATCCATATTGAAGTGGGTCATGAAGTAACTGCCCAGCGATTCCAGATAGACCAGTCCATCTTCGTCGGGACCGATGGCCTGCTTCTTGATGTAGACGGCATCGGGATTCTCGGCATGGATGACGAGGTTGAAGCTGCGCGTCTCATCCCAGCTCTCAGCATCGAAGTAAGGGAAGGCCGGTCCGTAGGGATTGAGCAGGCGGTAGATGCCAGGCGTGGTGGTGCTCTCCTCTATCTCAACGTCGTAGGTGACGGGGCTCATCGGTGTGCCATCCTCGTTCTCGCCTAAGTTAAGGATGCAGAACTCGGTATACTTAGCTGTTCCTATCTTGACGAACTCCAGACCCTCGTCGTCGCCCGGCTGTGGATTCTGTTTCTCCTCGATGGTCAGCACGCCATCAACGTAGGTAATGTCGTAGTTGGCAGCCTCGGCACCAGCCGGTGTGATGGGATAGTGACCTGCCTTGCTGTCGGCAGTGGCCGTTGTCGTCACGGTGGGCAACGTCAGCAGAACCGTCGAATCCTCTTCTTCGACAAAGCCCTCGTAGCTGACGGTCAGCTCAGGAATGACCTCACCCTCAGTGATGGTGTAGTCGTCGGCCTTGATGGTGAGCGGAGCCTTGGCAATGTTAACGGTGATGACCTTTTCGAACGGCTCGTATTGGTCGTTGCCGGCCTGTTTGGCCGTCAGCGTTGCCGTACCGGCACCCTTGATGTAGAGTTTATAGCTTCGGATGTTCACCACGGTCTTGTCCGAAACAGTCCATGTCAGGCGCTGTCCCTCGTTGGTCGTTGTAGGAAGCGAATATGCCTCGTCGCCATAAGTCATCGTGAGCTCGTCGGGCATATCAAGCGTCTGTTGCTGCTTTTCAGCCTGTTCGGCTGGGTTGATGGTCAGCTTGCCGTTGGAGTAGCTCATCGCATAGTTGGTGGCGGTGGCACCCCTCACGGTGATGGTATAAGTACCGGCGGGCGATTCCGAAGTGGCCGTCGTTGAGGCTGTTGCCTGCTTGGTCAGGACAGAGACATCCTCACCGTTGACGAAGCCAGTGTAGCTGACAGTCAGTTCGGGCAGCTCGTCGCCTTCGGTCATTGTCTTGTCGTCGGCTTTCACGGTGAGGCGAGCTTTGCTGACGGTGAGCGTATATTCCTTCGACAGAGCCTGATACTGGCTGTTGCCGGCCTGCGTGGCTGTGATGGTGCTGGTGCCAACCTTCTTGATGGTCAGCACATTGCCAGAGATCGTGGCCACCGTCTGGTTGCTGCTCTTCCATGTGAGCGACAGTCCCTCGTTGGTCTTGGCAGGCAGCGTGTATGGCTCGGCACCGTAGGTCATGGCGGGCAGTTCGGTCAAGTCGAGCGTCTGTTCCTGCTTGTCGGAAGCCTCACCCGTACCGTCGGAGAAGTTGAACGAGATGGTACCGTCCGAGTTGCGTGTGATGTCGGTGATGTCGACGTTCATGTACTTCGTGCCGTCGCTGTTGTTGTTATAGAGCTTGGCGGCAGGAGCCGACGTGTTGGTCAGCTTGTTGTTGGTGCCGTAGGGATAGGGATCGCCTGCGATGTCGGACGAACTTCTTCCCGAATAGGAAGAGTTGTAGTCTCTGTTGTCGGCCTTGAAGATGGTGCAGCGTTCATGGTTGTTGCTGCCATAGTAGCTTGACGACACGGTGTTGACCATGTTGTTGGCCCATACCGTTGCATCGTAGTCGACATGCAGGATGAGCAGGCCGTTGCCTTCGAGCTCGCTGTCCCATCCTTGCTTCTGGCGGTTTTCCAAAAGGAAATATTCGTTTTGGTTTGCTTTATTATATACGATGTAGGTATTGCCGCCGTCGCTGATCGGCTCCATATTGTCAATCTGCATGGTGCCTTTCAGCTCGACGGGCTGCTGCCATCCGGCCTCCATCTTCTCGTAGCTGGTGTAGCCTGCGGGGATGAATCCGTCGCCGTTGTACGACCCCATGTCCATGAGGTCCCACGAATACATGCCGTAGTGGCCGCCGTAGGCCGTGTCGTACATGTCGGGATAGCCGAGGCAGTGGCTGAACTCGTGGCAGATGGTGCCCAGTCCGTCAATCTTCCAGCTATAGACCGTGCCGTAGGCACTTACCTCGTCGGGCTGCAGCTCGCAGCTACATCCGTAAGTGTCTATCCTCACGCCGTCGAGTGTGAGGCTCTTGCCTGCTGCCGACAGTTGCCACTCGTGGGGCCACACCGTATCGTCAGCACCGCCGTTGGCCTCGCCAGCACCGGCATAGAGGATGAACACCTGGTCTACCTCACCGTCGTTGTCCCAGTCGTAGTCTTTGAAGTTCACTTCGTCCTTGATGGCTTTACAGGCCTCGACGACCATTTCCTCCGGGTGCTTGTCGTCGCCGCGACTGTCGTTGCCGCCATAGTAGCTCTGTTTCTGGCTGAGCTTGACGGGTCCCAGGACATCGAAGGTGAGGTCGAACTGTCCCTGGCTCTGATCGTGGAAGTAGTCGTGTACGGAGCCCACGAAGCCCTTCTCATGGCTGAAGTTCTCTTCGTTGGCAATGCGGTGGTATAGTTCGGGCGTGTTGCCGCTCTTGAAGACGGTGTCCTGATACTCCACGAGGATGATGAGTCCCTTCTTCGAGCCGGTATAGTCGCCATAGGAGCCCACCTTCCGCTGCGCCTTCATGCGTGCCTGTCGGCGCTGGTTGGCCTGTGCGCGGCGTGTCTGAGCCTTCTGCAGGAGCTGTTGCTTGTCGGCTTGCTGATAAGATTTTGTAGTTTCATCATACAGGTAGGCCTTGCCGTCGGCGGTCTGCCAGAAGTGTCCGTGCTCGTCGCCCACAAGGGTGAGCTTCACTTCCGAACCGTCAGGTAGGGTCACTGTGCGCCATGTTCCTCGCTTGGCGGGGATGGCACTTGCCGTCAGCGCGATGAGAGCTAACGACATAGTGAACAATAGTTTCTTCATCTTAATTCGTACAGTTAGTAATTTTAAGGGCTGCAAATTTACGAAATAATCAGTTTGCAGCGGCGGTTTGATTTGATTTTTTAAGTTAAATAAAGAAAAAGGGCCACAGCCGCAGCTGTAGCCTTAATAAAAAGGTCATTTTAACATGGTGGAAGCGCTGTGTTTACGCCATCAGAACAGTCTGGCCCTGCACGTCAGAACATCTTGACCACGCGGCGCAGTCCTTCTACGAGGGCGTCCACCTCGTCGCGGGTGTTGTAGAGGGCGAACGATGCACGCACGGTGCCCAGGATCTGCAGCCGGTCCATCAGCGGCTGGGCACAATGATGACCAGTGCGTACGGCGATGCCGAGGCGGTCGAGCAACGTGCCGATGTCGAGGTGGTGAATGTCAGCCACGTTGAAGGAGACGACGGCCTCACCCCCTACCCCTCCCCAAAGGGAGAGGGGCGTGATTACATTCCCCGGGGACTCCCCACCAATCATATTACGCCCCTCTCCCGTTGGGGAGGGGCCGGGGGTGAGGCCATATATCTTGATACCTTCTATCTGCGTGAGTTGCTCGATGGCATAGCGTGCGAGAGTTTGTTCGTGAGCGTGAATATCGTCGAGGCCGATGGCCTGCAGATAGTTGATGGCAGTGGCCAGGCCGTGAGTGGCCACATAGTCGGGTGTGCCAGCCTCGAACTTATAGGGCAGCTCGTTGAACGTTGTCTGCTCGAAGCTCACCTTTTCGATCATCTCGCCGCCACCCTGATAGGGAGGCAGACGGTCGAGCCATTCCTCCTTGCCATAAAGTACGCCGACACCCGTCGGACCGTACATCTTATGGCCGCTGAAGGCAAAGAAGTCGCAGTCGAGCTTCTGCATGTCTACGGCGAAATGAGGTGCACTCTGCGCACCGTCGACCAACACCGGAACGCCGTGCTCATGGGCGATACGTATGATTTCATCAACGGGGTTGACCACACCGAGGACGTTGCTCACATGGGCAACGGCGACAATGCGTGTCTGCTCGCTGAAGAGTTTCTCGTATTCGTCGAGGAGCAACTGCCCGCCGTCGGTGATGGGGATGGGCTTGACGCGGAATCCATTGAGCTGCCAAGGCACGATGTTGGAGTGGTGCTCCATTGTTGTGACGATGGCCTCACCCCCGACCCCTCC
>JAGBLC010000028.1 GCA_017635615.1 Prevotella sp. | reverse complement strand
CACTCTTCATTTCCTGCTCAGGCTGGATAGAGGAATCCCCTGATAGCCAAGTAACGAAGGAGAAAGTGGGCGATGGCGACGAAGCCGCTGCCCAGTGGGTGACAGGTGTCTATTCCAAGCTCATCTACGATATGTTCTGCTGGGGCTACTTCCCACGAGTGCTTGAGTTCGATGCCGACTACATCAGTGGCCCCGACTGGCTCTTCGGCACTTTCGGAGCCGGCAACTTCCAGGGAGAGAGCGATGTGACCGATGCCCTGTGGAAAGGATGCTACGGACTGATAGCCCGCGCCAATACTGCCGAACGAGAAATCATCGCAATGGCCAATGTCACGCCATCCGTGCGCAACAATGCCATCGGCGAGCTAAAATTCCTGCGTGGCTTCGCCTATTTCCTGCTCGTGCGCGCTTATGGAGACCTGCCTTTGCAGCCCGAACAGGAGACAACAGCCTACAACCAGCCCCGACAGTCGGTGAAGACCGTCTACGACTATATTGTCAAGAATCTGGAGGAAGCCGCTGCCATGATGTATAAGAACACCGATGCCGCCTACCAGAAAGGTCATGTCTGCGCAGGGAGCGCTGCCGGGCTGCTGGCAAAGGTCTATGCCACGCAGGCCGCTGCTGCCATGCCGGCAGGCACAGAGGTGGTGGTCAGAACGGGGCATGCCTACGATGGCAGCGGTGACAATCGTACCTACGCCCCGCTACAGACTATGACCTTTAGCAAGATGGCTGTCAGCGGCTACGAGCAGATGAACGCACGCGAACTCTACCAATTGGCAGCCTCATGGGCAAGGCGCGTTATCGACGGCGAATTCGGATCTTATGAGCTGCTGCCTTACGATGAGCTCTGGAAGAAGGCTTCGTGCAACGCATCGGAGTTCATGTTCTCGCTCCAGACCGTCAGCGGCGATGCCACCTACAAGGTGTCGGTACACTCGCAGTATGAGGGCTACATGACAGAGAATGGCTCCGACTTCATACAGGAAGGCGGCTGGGTGGGCTGTACCCGACATTGGTACGACCTCTTCGACGCTCAAGACCTGCGCATCGTAAAAGGGGTGAAACACCGTTGGCGTGCACGCACGCAGCGCGAGTCAAACTCTGGATTCTACTATCCGCAGACCAACGAATACAGCATTATGGCAACTGGCTATGACCTCAACGGCAACAAAGTGGGCGAGCCCACTGGAATATATGCCGACGGCGTCAACTACTACTATTCGCAGGATGCACAATGTCTGGCCTTCACCACGAAGTACATGGACGTGAGCAACAATGCCATCAGCAATGCTGATGCCAATTGGCCCTTCTTGCGCTATGCCGATGTGTTGCTCGTTTATGCTGAAGCACAGAACGAGCTTGACAATGGAGCAGAGGCCATCGACTTCCTCAACAAGGTACGACGGCGCTCGAATGCAAAACCCCTCCCCCTTGGGGAGGCTGGGGAGGGGTCGACGGAGGGTGCCGGTGCCTTAGACTCGCAGCTGAAGATTCGATCGGCCATCATTGAGGAACGCGCCAAAGAACTGGCGTGCGAGGCTGACCGCCGCTGGGACCTCATCCGATGGGGCATCTACCTTCAGGCGATGAACGCCATTGGGGGGAGCGACGATGCAGGTGTACTCAAGACGCGCCACGAACGAAACTTGCTCTTTCCCATCCCGGCACCAGAGATCAATACCAACCGCGCTATCAATCAGAACAATCCTGGGTGGAATTGATTTAACACCCAACACCCTGTCCCGTCTCTTCCCGAGCGGATTCCATCCGCTCACCATCACCCATCATCACCCATCATCACCCATCACCCAACACCCATCTAAAAACATAAGGTTATGAATAAGATTATCAATAAATACGGAAATGAGAACCGGAGAAACAGAACAGTACTGCTCTGTGCAGCATTCTTCATTCTTCATTCCTTACTCTTCATTTCCTGTAATGACATCGTTGACTACGCTGACGGCTACACCCCCGCCGACCAGTTGCCCAATACAGCAGCACCCACCATCCAGGCTGTCTACGATGTGTCGGATACAGAGCGACTCACACCCATTACCGAAGGAACGCTGGGGCAGCTCGTCGTCATCGTTGGGCAAAACCTCAACCATGTTCAACGCATCTGCTTCAACACCGTGGAGTGCGACCTCAACGAGACATATACCGCAGCCACACAGGCCGTGGTACGCATTCCTTCGACACTCTCCAAAGAACGAGTCAACAAGATTGAGTATACTACCGACAAGGGGTCAACTACCTACGACTTCGTAATACCCTTTCCTAAGCTCACCATCAGCCGGCTCAGCAACGAATTCGTCGTAGCGGGTGCCGCGGTGACGGTCTATGGACGCAATTTCGATCTCTACGACTTCAACCATTCCTCCACCGTCAGCATTGAGCATCCCGACGGATATAACGAAACGGTGCCGTGCAGCGACATCTCTGCCGAGTCGATGACATTAACCATCCCTGCCAATGCTCCTGACGACAGCCACTTGGTGTTCAGCTGGCAAGACACCGAAGGAATATCGTGCACCAAGCTCTTGCCCTTCCGACCGTCATCGATGCTCCTTTATGGCGACATGAGCGACCTCGCCATGAATGTCGATGGGAGCGTACAGGTGGAAAAGGAAATGACCGACGGGCTCTGGAATCTCCATTTCACAGGCTCTTACGGTGCATGGAGCTGGAACACCATCGACCTCTCGCGCAACATGATCGACGGCATCGAGGTAGACAATACTGCCGACTACGTGCTGAAGTTTGAACTGATGAACGCACAAAACTTTCCTCTGACCAACGACACCGGCCTGCAATTCGCCTTCAACTGGGGCGAAAGCTATGCGTGGAACCCTGCTGACGGACTTGGCATCAACACCTTCGGGCAATGGCAGACCGTCAGCCTGCCGTTACAACCGATGGCCACCAACGGCATCAAGACAACAGGCGAGTGGCAGACGCTCCGCATCGTATTCCAACCACACACCGACTACAACGCCGATTTCCGTCTGGCCAACCTACGTATCGTCAAAGCAGAATAACCATCGAAATTATCTCATTTTATTAACTAATAAAGAATAGCAATGAAGAAGTTTTTTACATTTTGTCTGGCCGTGCTCGCCGCTATGAGCCTGCAGGCCGAAGAGAAAGTAGTATGGGAGGGCAATGAGCCTATCTCATGGAATCCCGACGTAGCGCCCGGCACACAGTATGAAACGCCGCAAGGCACCTTCGACGGACTAAAGGCCGACAACGTGGTACGCATCTACACCACCACGACCTACGACGAGCCGCAGTATGTCGTCACCTACAAAAAAGGGGAAGGATGGGACTGGACCGATCTCGACATCACCACAGCCGACGGCATCCTGACCTTCACCGTGGCCGACGACCAGATGGCACAGGAGATAGCCGAGCGAGGGCTGATTCTTCGCGGACAGTGCTACAACATCGTGAAGATAACCGTTGATGCCGAGGCGCAGCAGCCCATCGATCCACCGACACCAGCAGAAGGCGAAAAGGTGGTATGGGAAGGCTCCGAACCCATCTCATGGAACCCTGATGTGGCTCCCGGAACGCAGTTTGAAACCCCAGAAGGCATCTTCAGCGGACTCTCGAAAGGCGACATTGTGCGCCTCTACACCACGACGACTTACGACGAACCACAGTATGTCGTCACCTACAAAAAGGGAGAAGGCTGGGACTGGACCGATCTCGACATCACCACAGCCGACGGTGTGCTGACCTTCACCGTGGCCGATGACCAGATGGCTCAGGAAATTGCCGACCGCGGTCTCATCATTCGTGGACAAGCCTTTACGCTCGTGAAGATAACAGTGGAGAACGGCAGCAACACCGGCATTGCCGTAAACGAAGAATCAAGAATGAAGAATGAAGAATTG
>JAGBLC010000027.1 GCA_017635615.1 Prevotella sp. | reverse complement strand
TCTCACGTCGCAATATTCTGCGTTGCCTGTTGCGACGTGAGACACGTCGCCTCCTACTTGTGCGCTGCAAAGATAAAGTTTTTTTTCAATTCAAGAGCTAAAAAACCAAAGAAAAATCAGAAAATCATTATAAATGATGATTGCAGGAACGAGAAAGAAAGCGTACCTTTGCAGCCGAAATTCTACAATGACATAGAAATATGAAGAAAATATGGATGATAGGGCTCATGATTTCTGCCCTCAACACGCAAGCCCTCAAGGCTGAAAACACGACAGTAGTCAACCCAGAGAAAACGACGACAGAGGCTGTCGCCGACACTTCGAAGGTCCATGACTTGGACGAGGTGGTGGTCATCTCGCAGGCAAAAGAGTTTTTCAACCTGCGCCAGCAACCGCTGAGCAGCACGATGTTCAGCAGCACAGAGGCCGACCGTCTCGGAGCACGCGACCTGAGAGACTTGTCGCTGATGGTGCCTTCGTTTGTCATGCCACACTACGGATCGCGCTACACTTCGTCGATGTACGTACGCGGTATCGGATCGCGCGTCAACAGTCCTGCCGTGGGCATGTATGTCGACGGTCTGCCGATGATGAACAAGAGCCAGTTTAACACCCACCTCTACGAGCTCGACCGCGTGGACATCCTCCGCGGACCACAGGGAACGCTCTACGGACTGAACACCGAGGGCGGCATGGTGCGCCTCTATTCGCGCAACCCCATGACCTATCAGGGCACCGACGTGCGCCTGGGCTTCGGCACGAAGACCTACCGCAACATCGAAGCAGCCCACTACGGCAAGACCAGCGACCGTTTCGCCTACTCGCTGGCTGCCTTCTATGAAGGACAGAACGGATTCTTCAAGAACCAATTCGACGGCCAGCGGGCCGACCGCTACAACGAGGCCGGCGGCAAGCTGCGCCTGATGGTACAACCTTCGGAGCGTCTGCTCTTCGACTTCGCGGCCGACTACCAATGGGTTCGCCAGAACGGATTCCCCTACGGTCTGATGGACACCGAGACGGAATGCACAGCACAACCCAACACCAACCATCAGGGCAACTACCACAGAAACATGTTCAATGCCGGACTGAACATCAGCTGGAACGCCGGAGCCGTGTCGCTCTACAGCACCACATCATACCAGTTCCTGCGCGACAACATGCTCATGGACATCGACTACCTGCCGGTAGACTATATGCGTATGGAGCAACGGCAGCTGCAGAATGCCGTGACCGAGGAACTGACGCTGAAGTCGAACAGTCAGGGACGATGGAAATGGGCCACCGGGCTCTTCGGTTCGTACCAATGGCTGAGGACTGACGCTCCCGTCCACTTCGACAAGGATATGGACGACTTCCTGGCCAACACCATCAATACCGCTATGTATAATGCGATGGTCAACAGCATGAAGGGACGCTTCATGCAGCAGGGAATGCCCGAGGAGCAAGCCATCGAGATGGCGAAGAGCACCATCGAACGGGCAGGCGGCGTACACATGAACGTCGACCTGAACACCGTGCCGGGACTCTTCCATACACCGCAGGCCAACTTCGGCGTGTTCCACGAATCGAACATCGACCTGACCGACCGTCTCACCGCCACGCTCGGACTGCGCTACGACTACACCCACGTCAGCATCGACTACAACACCAGCGCACGCATGGTGAGCCAGGCTAACGTGATGGGACAAGAGGCTACCGTCGTGCTGACATCGGCTCTGGTCAACCACGCTCACAACCACTTCGACCAGCTCTTGCCAAAGATTGGTCTGACCTACCGGCTGAACGGCGGAAGCAACATCTATGCCACCGTGAGCAAAGGCTACCGTGCCGGCGGATACAACATACAGATGTTCTCCGACATCCTTCAGACAGAGCTCAATGCCAACAGTTCGCAGCGCGGCGACTACGACATCCCGCACGACGATGCCACCTATGACAACATCCGCAACACCATCGCCTACAAGCCAGAGGTGAGCTGGAACTATGAGGCCGGAACCCACCTGAACCTCTTCTCGGGCAGCATGCACTTCGACCTGGCTGCCTTCTACATGCAGATACGCAACCAGCAGCTCAGCGTCATGGCTGGCACCTACGGTTTCGGACGCATGATGACCAATGCCGGCAAGAGCTTCAGCTGCGGTATCGAGGCCAGTCTGCGAGGCGAAGCTGCCGACAACCACCTGTCGTGGATGCTGAACTACGGTATCACACACGCCGAGTTTAAGGAATATGTCTACAACGAGCCCCAGGAGGGTACCTCTCGGATGCCTCTCGACTACAACGGCAACCGCGTGCCCTACATCCCGATGCACACCCTCGGCGGCATGGCCGACTACCGCTTCGACCTACAGGGTGCCATGCGCTCGCTGACCATCGGCGCCAACTTCTCGGCACAAGGCAGCACCTACTGGGATGAAGCCAACTTGCACAAACAGAAGTTCTATGCCATCGTGGGCGCTCATGCCGATGCCGACTTCGGCCTGTGCCAGCTTAGCCTGTGGGCACGCAATCTCACCAACACCCGCTATAACACCTTTGCCGTGAGCACCTCCGCCACCGGACCGGAGCTCTATTTCGCACAGCGCGGCAACCCCATCCAATGCGGGGTAGACCTGAAATTCCACTTTTAAAGATAGAAGATAGATTTAACCAAACTGTAGACTGCCAGTCGACCGGACAACATGAGCTAAAGGCCATGTCGTTCCGGTCGATTTTTTTGCAATTATCTACTGTCAAAATATGAAAAAACAAGTATTGTTCAATTTTTCTTGAAAAATATTCCAATATATTTTGTGGTTTAAAAAGAATTAATTATCTTTGCCACAGAATATGGCAACAATTATCTATCCCGCACCCATCTTCGGCCCCGTAAGAAGCCGCCGACTGGGTATATCCCTGGGCATCAACCTGATGCCCGCCGATGGAAAAGTGTGCACTTTCGACTGTGTCTACTGCGAATGTGGTTTCAACAAAGACTTCCGTCCGCACCTTCCGCGCCCTACCCGCGAAGAGGTGGCCGCCGCCTTGGAGCAGAAGCTCAGAGAGATGGCGGGTATTGACGTACGAGGTACGAGGTACGAGGTACGAGGTACTACAAGCGAGGTACGAGGTGCGAAGTACGAAGAAAACTGTCACGACATCCGTCTGAAGCAGGCAGAAGGCATTCCGCCAGGAGCAGTGCCCGACGTGCTGACCTTTGCCGGCAACGGCGAGCCGACGGCTCATCCCCATTTCGCCGAGATCATCGACGACACCATCCGCCTGCGCGACAAGTACTGCCCAAAGGCGAAGGTGTCCGTTCTGAGCAATAGCACGATGATTCACAAGGCCGAAGTGAGGGAGGCCCTGATGCGCGTAGACAACAACATCCTGAAGCTCGACACCATCGACCCTATATATATTAATAAGGTAGACCGCCCGACAGGCCGGTACGATGTCAACGAGGTGATCCGCAACATGAAGCTCTTCAACGGGCACCTTATCATCCAGACCATGTTTATGAAGGGAATGTCAGAGGGAGAGAGCGTAGACAACACCGGCGAGGCGTATGTCGCCCCATGGCTTGAAGCCGTGAGGGACATCGCGCCGGAAAGCGTGATGATCTACACCATCGACCGCGAGACACCCGACCACGATCTCTTGAAGGCCACGCACGACGAGCTCGACGCCATCTGCCAACGCGTAGAGGCACTGGGTATACCGTGTACGGCATCCTATTAACTGAAACAGCAAAGAACTAAAAGAAACAAACCATTATGAAAAAGCATTACATCATGAAAGCACTGGCCCTCGTGATGGCCATTTGCTGTGCCACACAATGGGCAATGGCCGAAGAGAAAGACGACGGCCAGTTTGTCTACAACACCTTTAAGGCTGATGTCGGTGCCGAAACCAACGCCGACTGCGTAGAGATACTCGGATTCTCGCCGTCGTATCCCGACGACGGGGGCGACATCGAGCTGTCATTCAAAACAAGCAGGGTAACCATCGACGGGGTGCAGTACTACCTCTACAGGATTGGCAACTCTGCCTTTTCGCCCTACGGATCGCGCTACCAGACATGGATAGAAGGACGCGAGATGTGCCGACGTATCACGAAGCTCACTATCAGATGCACATCGATGCAGGAAATAGACTACGCCGCGTTCCAAGGCTGTGAGAAACTGTCAGAGGTGTCGCTCTACGAATATACGAACGACCATGCCATCAAACGCATTGGCAGCTATGCATTCGAGTCGACGGCCATCGACCATATCAGTCTGCCGGAGAATGTGACGGTTATCGAGAGCTATTGTTTTGCCAACACGAAGAACCTGAAGAGCATCAACGTGAGGAATGCCTCGAACATCGGAAGTCACGCTTTCTACAAGTCGGGACTGGAGACTGTCACGCTGTGTAAGGAGCTACGCAACACGATATACGACTCGTGGGGCATCGCCGACAACGCCTTCGGCTCGTGCGCCAACCTGAAGGCAGTCACCGCCAACAGGCCGACACCCTATCCCATCTCGGCCGATGCCTTCGCCAACCTGCCTGCCGATGCTGTACTGATTGTGCCCGACGGGGCGGAAGATGCCTTTGCTGCGGCTACAGGCTGGAGTGCCTTCTACACCATCGAGGGCACATCGCTTGCGGGCAAGGAGTTCGACGATGGAACGTTCATGTATC
>JAGBLC010000026.1 GCA_017635615.1 Prevotella sp. | reverse complement strand
GGATCGGTGCACGACTATTTCAGCGATATGTCGAAGGGTGTGTTCGACCTCTCATTCGATGTCGTAGGACCCGTCAAGCTGTCGAAGAACCGCAAGGACTACGGTCAGGACGTGATGAACTGGCAGGGACAGACCTCGATAGACCCCTACGCCTATACCATGATCATGGAGGCTTGCCAGGCCGTTGACGACGAGGTAGACTTCAGCCAATACGACTGGGATGGCGACGGTATGGTCGACCAGGTGGTCGTCATCTATGCCGGACATGGCGAGAACGGCATCGGCGGTGCTGACAGCGTATGGCCGCACGAGTCGGAACTGGGCTATGCCGACCAGGAGGGCACTCCCCTACTCGCCCTCGACAACATAATGATTAATACTTACGCATGTACTTCAGAATTGACAGTATACGGATTAGATGAGAGCGACAACTACATTACCGGTTTGGATGGCATTGGCACGTTGTGCCATGAGTTCGCCCACTGCTTGGGGCTGCCCGACATGTACGACACAGGCGACGGCCTGTTCTACGGCATGGGGACATGGGACCTGATGGACCAGGGCTCGTACAATGCCAATGCCTTCCTGCCGGCTTCTTTGACAGCTTACGAGTTGCGCTACATCGGGTGGCAGGAGCCTATCGAACTGACGGAAGACTGTACCATCGACGACATGAAGGCCCTGACCGAAGGCGGTAATACCTATATTATATATAACGACGGCTACCGCGACCAGCTCTATGGGCGAGAGGAGTACTACCTGCTCGAAAACCGCCAGCCCACGAAATGGGACCGCGGACTCTATGGCAACGGACTGCTCATCACCCATGTGGAGTTCTTCCCCGAACTGTGGGGCTACAACGTCGTCAACTGGTCGGGAGCAAGCGACGACCCTTCCAGCGTACGCCAGTATTGCCATGTTGTTTGTGCCGACAACTCGTTTGTGGGAACCTACGACTTTGATGGGAAATATGGCAAGAAAGATGCTTACGTCGGGGGGCTCGACATCGCCGGCGACACCTATCCCTTCGAGGGCAACGACTCGCTGACCAACACCTCTTGGCCCTACGCCAAGGTATATCGTCAGAACACCGACGGCTCGTTCCGCCTGAACAAAGCCGTCACCGGCATCCATCGCAACGACGACGGCACCGTGGGTTTCACCTTCCGTGCTGTTGACAACAACACCGAGATGAGCGACGACCCCTTCCGCACCGGACAGACTTTCTTCTACGAGTCGTTCAACCAATGCACGGGCAAAGGTGGCAATGATGCCAAATGGGGTCCCGGTGCACAGATTGGCAACGGAAAGCTGCAGGCAGACAACAACGACGAATACAACCACTGGGATGCCACAGCCGTCTATGCTGCCAACAAATGCGCACGAATCGGCACGAAAGCCAAGCCGTCGAATGTGCTGTCGCCGATGTTCTGGACTGAGGGCAAGGCTTACGTGACGTTCCTCGCAGCACCCTTCCAGGGCGACAGCAACATCCTGCGTGTGAAGATAGACAATTGCTCGTTCATGGGCGGCGGCGTGGAGATACCCGGACAGGAGTATATCGAATACGAACTCGTACCAGATCAGTGGAACGAATGCCGCTTCCCCATCTTCGGCGACGGCGACATCGACATCTGCTTCATGCCCGAACAGCGCGTGTTCATCGACGAGGTGCTCGTGCGGGCTCCCCTGCCAAAGGATCAGACGGCAACAGGCATTGCCATTGCCACGACGACGCCGGTCGGCAACCAACAGGGATTCTACAACCTCAACGGACAGCGCATCGGCGAAGGCTATAAGGGCATTGCCGTCTGCAACGGCCGCAAGGTGGTGGTGAAATAGCATTACAACAGAGAATAATCAAAAAAGTAAATAACAATAAAAACATTAAGCAAATGAGAAAAATCCGACAAATCACGGCTGCTGCCTTGTTAGCCCTCACGGCTACTACGGCCAGTGCACAGGTGAAGCTCTATGGTAACGTTACCAACGGCTACAACACCACGAAGCAAGTCGAAGCCTATGGCCAGACTTTCAACGTAGAACTCAACTGGGGCCCCGAGCGTGTGGGTATCCACCAGTTTGACATCGCCGCCAACGGAAACACCGAGCAGACCATGCTCGTCAGCAACGCCACCTTGGTGGCAGCTGCCGGCAATGCCGACTCTTACGGACTGGGATGGTACGACGAGAACGGCACATGGATTCAGGCCTACGGAAGCAATATCTACGGACGGGCCGGTGCCGTATATGTGAATGGCAAATACTATACCTTCAATCCTTCGCAAGGCGACAACTACGGTGGTGCCGACAACGACGTCTACACGCACGTGTGGATGCGCACTTGGGATGCCGCTGCCTATTTCAACGATGCCAGCAGCAATCCTCTGTCTTGGAAACTGGCTGAACCTGCCGCCACAGTATATGGCGAAGACTATATGTCGTTCACCGACTTGACATACGACTATGACGACGATCAGGTCTACGGCATCAGCGTCATCGTCAGCGACGAGTCGCCTGCCGTGCCTTACCTACTGACGAAGGTCGACATGGAGGCTCGCACAGCTACACCCGTTTCCACCCTGTCGCTCCCCGAGGAGATCCGCGCCCTGGCAGCCCACCCCAATGGCTACCTCTATGGTATCGGTCCGTCGGGTATGCTCTATCAGATCAACAAAGAGACGGCCGAATGCACCGCTCTCGGTGTACTCCACAAGAGCCAGCACCGCATCCAGAGTGCTGTCGTCGACTGGCGCACAGGCAAGCTCTACTGGACCTGCAACGAATATCCCGAGGTGCAGTCGATCAACGGCAATCCTCCCACCGCCGAACAGGAGTTCCAGAACAACGTCACCGCTCTGTACGAGGTGGACGTCGAGGCTGTCACAGAGAAGAAGCTCCTCAACTACGACTATCGTGAGGAAGTGGCCGGACTGTTCTTCATCGACGACTATGTACAGAAGGACAACGACCTGAGCGTGAAGTGGCTCAGCCTGCCGCAGCAGATGATTGTCAACGAGCCCGCACAGATTGCCGTCAACGTGAAGAACCGCGGCACGAAGCAGGCCAACGGCTTCAAGCTGGAGCTCTATGTCAACGGCGAGATGGTGAAGACGCTCAACGGCTCGCCCCTGAAGGCGGGTGCTTCGAAGGAGTTCACCTTCACATACGTTCCTGAAGTGACCGTCGGCGAGGCTGCCGATGTACAGGTGAAACTCGACTACGCGAAGGATGAGAATCTCGACAACAACGAGACCAACGTGAAGACCATCACCGTACAGCAGGCCGACCTGCCCACAGTGACCATCTCTGGCACACAGAACGAAGGCACCGTCAACCTCTCATGGCGCAAGCCCGAGACTGGCGAGAAGACGGAAGACTTCGAGCGCTACGCTCCCTTCATCATCGACAACATGGGCAACTGGACCATGTTCGACGGCGACGAGGCTTACATGCCCTCTTGGCGCTCCCAAAACGGCACTTATTCTTGGCCCAACTGCAATGCCCCGCAGGCCTTCATCGTATTCAATCCTGCTGAGGCCGGACTGCCCGCCGACTATATCGACCAGCCCACTTCTACCTACTATTGCAACTCTGGCAACCAGATGCTGATGGCTCAGATTGGTGGATTCCCCGCACAGAACGAAGGTGGACAGCCCACACTCGTCGACGGTAACAACTGGCTCATCTCGCCCGAGCTGACCGGTGAGGCACAAGATATCAGCTTCTTCGCCAAGAGCTGGTGCTCGCAGGTGGAAGATCAGTTTGGCGTGCTCTACAACTCTGAGGAGCAGTTCAACGTGCTCTACTCTCTGACAGACAACAACCCGGAGAGCTTCCAGATGCTCGAAGACGGTGAGGGCCTCGTGGCTCCTGCCTACTTCGCCGACGGTGAATACTACTTCGAACTGCCCGAGGGTGCCAAGTACTTCGCTATCCAGCACGTCACTCCGTGGATTGCCGACGAGTACGGTGAGTACAACCGCATGACTGCCTTCTTCCTGGATGACATCACCTATACCCCGGCTGTTCCCGGCATCGTAGGCTACAATATCTACCGCAACGGTTCGAAGCTCAATGCTGAGCCTGTCACCAACCTGCGCTACTCGCTGCAGCTCGTCCACGGCATGAACGAGATCTACGTCACCGTGGTCTACGAGAATGGTGAGTCGGCTCCCAGCAACCCCTTCGTGGTTGAGTTCACGGGTCAGGGTGCAACAGCCATCAACGCTGTGGCCGTCGATGCAGCTCGCATGAGCGTCTACACCATGGCCGGACAGTATGTCGGCAACCGTCTGCCCGCCGAGAAGGGTACCTACGTTGTCCGCACCAATGGCAAGACCCAGAAGGTCGTGGTCAAGTAAAACCAATTCTATCTCTCCCCTTTCCTCCCCGCAAGGAGGAAGGGGGACACTTATTTAAGAGGAAACACATGAAGGGAGCAAGAGGAAACAAACATCAATTTATTTACACAACAAAAACAATGAGAAAAATTAGTTTGATATTTACGTTCGCACTCATCTTCTTAGGTGTGGCGCAAATAAAAGCAGAGACGCTGACCGCTGATTTCAATAGCGGACTGCCCGAAGGATGGAGTACTGTTGGTAGTATTAATATCAATAGCGACAGAGCAAGAAGTGGACAAGGCGTTTGGACTTCGGCGAAGTCAACCAATGCAAACTATATTGTAACCAGTGCTCTTACTGGTGAGATATCTTTCTATTGGAGAAGCTATGGTACTTCCAGTTCGTATCCGAATGGAGTCATTTACATTTATAAGTACGATGGCACTGCCCTTGGAGACCAAATTGCTGCAACATCTGGCTACAAGAATTCTACGTGGAAGAATGAAACGATTAGCTTAAACGGATATGAAGGACAAATAGCAATAGCTCTTTATTCTGCATGTATCGACGACGTAACCTATACTCAATACGAGGCACCTGCCGGTGCTGCCCTCGATGTTTACGTTGACGGCACGAAGGTGGCATACAACGGTGCGCTCGACTTCGGCGTGACGACTGCCGGCGCTACGAAGCAGTTCACGATGAAGAACCCGGGCGGTGCAGACCTCGCCGTTACGCTGGCTGCCGACGGTGGCTACATATTGGACAAGACTTCTGCCACTATCGCTGCCAAGGGCGAGCAGGTGGTGACTGTCATCATGCCCGAGGCTACTGCTGAGGGAACTATCACCATCACTCCTGCAGAGGAGAGCGGACTGGAGCAGTTCTTGCTGCACGCTTCCGGGCAGATTGTCCCCGTCATGGAGCTTTATCTTGGCGAGACAGCCATGACGAATGGCTATGCTGACAAGTTCGGTAAGGTGACGGAGAACACTACGCACACCTACACGGTGAAGAATACGGGTACTGCCACTCTGAACGTGGCTATTGCTTCTGACAATACGGAGTTCACCATCGAGCCCGCAACACTTGAAGTGGCAGCAGGCGCTGAGGCTACCTTCAACGTAACCTTCAACTACAATGCTGAGAATGTGGGTGCCCGCAATGCCAGCATCACCCTGACACCCGCCGACACCTACAACACAGCTCTGACCTTCACCGCTACTGCCAATGTCGCTGACCCCAATGTGTGGTCGGAAGACTT
>JAGBLC010000025.1 GCA_017635615.1 Prevotella sp. | reverse complement strand
TAGCCGACGAGTAGGTCTCGCCGTAGTGGTCGGTGGTGCGGTTCACCTTTTTGACAAGGATATCTTCCACCTCGTCCATCCGGTTGAAGTCGTCGAGGATGAGCTCGGCACCGGTAGCCTGGTCTGTCTCCCAGCCGTTGAGCTTCACGGCCGAGTAGAAGTCGGTCAGCACCGTCACCTTGTCGAACATCGTCAGGTTGGTCTGATAGATGCCGGCTATGGTGTATCGGCGCACGCGGACGTCGTTGTTGTTGATGAAGTAGGCAAAGACACGTCCGCCGACACGCAGTCCCAACTGGTCGGCGATGGTGCGCGAGACGACAATCTTCTGCTTGCTGCTCTCGTCGGAGAACTTCGGGATGTAGCCCTCCACCATGTTCTGATGGACGAAGGTGGTGTCGTATTCCTGTGCGATGCCTTTGAAGGCCACGCCAAGGAAGTCGCTGTCGGTCTTCATGATGCCCTGCGTCATGGCATAGCGCTGCACCTGCTTGACACCTTGTGTCTTACGGAGCACATTGAGCATGCTGTCGGTCATGGCGATAGGAACGTTCTCGCCCCCGTGGACGGTCATGAAGTTGCCCACGGTGATATGGTTGCCGAAGCCTACCACTTTGTCGCGGATGGTGTGCTTGAAACCCAAAACGACGCTTACGGAAACGAGCATGACGGCCAGTCCGATGGCTACGCCCAGGGTGGCTATCTTCACAGCCGGACGACTGACGCGATGTTGGTCGTCCTGATGGTGATAAATCTTCTTGGCAACGAATAGCGGAAAGTTCATGTTTTCAGGAGTTCAGGAGTTCAGGAGTTCGGGAGTTCAGGAGTTCAGACATTAGTTGAAGAAGTTCCACGATACGCCAAAGCGCAGGATATTGCCGTTCATCGGATAGTGGGGTAGGGTGAAGCGGTTGTTGCCGCCACTGCCGTTGACGTGGCTCATCATGATGAAGAAGCGTGTGTGCTTCAGGAACATGTTGACGTAGACGTTGATGAAGGGGTGGTTGCCCACTTCGACGTTCGCATCGCCATTATCCTGTACGGCAAACTGTCCGATATACGGACTGTATTCCGGTGCTTCGTATTTGGTGAAGTATCGCATGTCGGCACCCAAGTCGATGTTGAGCACCTTCGACACCTTGAAGCGCAGGTAGAGGTTGGTGTAGACGTTCAGGTCGGGCACGGGGAGCACCTCTTGCTTGCTGCTCTTCTGGTAGGTGACGACGCTCTCCCAGTTCAAGGGTCCCAGGGTGATGTCCTGTGCCAGCTGCAGGGTGAGCAGGCTGATGTTGTCCGAGCATTGTCCTACGCTGATGGTGTTGCCCGTGCGTGTTTCGCCCGCTGTCGTGTATTGCGAGGCGAAGTAGGTGTAGTTCTTCAGGTCGTCGAGCACCACGCGAATCCTTGTGCGTGTCTTCTCGTAGCTCAGCTGTGCCTGCAGTCGGGTGCGCAGCTCCTTGCTGAGCTCGTCGTTGTCCCACCACAGGTGGCGGCTGTGGTAGTGTCGGTGGAAGAAGGTGGGCTGCAGCCGGTAGAAGCTGCCGCTGGCCGCCAGCCGCACCGTGTCGCCAAAGAGGCGGAAGTTGAGGTCGGCAGCGGCGTCTATCTTCAGTTGCCCGGCATCCTCGCCGGCCAGCCATGTCTCTAAGGTGGCGTTGTAGTGGAGCAACCGCCCTTGCGTCTTGACCAGCTGTCCGCCTACGCTCAACGAGTGTTCGTTCCACCGTCCGGGGCGTGCTGCCGTGTCGGGCATCTCGAAGTGGCGCAGGTCGTGGCTGACGAATCCCTTCAGTCCGGCCTTCGCCCATTTGTTGAAGCCTTCGAGCAGACTGATGGCGAAGGTGTTCTTCAGGTCGTAGTGGCGGAATTGGTCGTAGATGCTGTCGGACATGAATTTCTGCACCGTCTCGTACGTATCCTTATAATAGTTGTTGGGAGTCTTATAGGCTTCGTAGATACGGCGGTTGTTGTCAAACTGAACGGTATGGATGAAGCTCGTCACGGGGACCAGCTCGTTCTTCATCCACTGGCCATCTTCTTCCTGCTTCTTGTCGGCGGCCAGGAGGCTGTCGGCCTGTGCCTTGCCGCTCACCTTGATACGTTGGCTGGCGGTTGCCGTGGTGTCGGCAGGCTCGCTGCCCTTCACGACAGCAGCACCCGAGGGGCGGCCTGCGGATTCAGATTTCTTCTGTTCTTTCAGCTGGCGGTTGTATTCCTCTTCGTTCCATTCGCGGCCTTCCTTCTTGGCCTGTTTCATGGCTTCGAGCTTTGCCTTGCGTGCCTCAGCATCTTTCTGTGCCTCCATGGCAAACTTCTTCGCCTTGATTTCTTCCTCGGTCATGGGCACCTTGCGGTTGAAGCCGATGTTGTAGCGGTGGGTCAGGAAGATGTGCTGATTGTCGTTGCGGTTCCAGTTGCGTTCCAACATGACGGGGATCTCGTCGTTGCGGAAGTCGTTTTCGGTCAACTCGGGGTGCGAGACATAATCGTCGTTGGTCACGCCGCCGTTCTCTGTCACCTTCTGATGGTTGGTTGAAAGCAGCAGATGGGCCTGATAGCGTTCGCCGAGATAGGATGTCCAGAGGGTGTAGTTGAAGTGCGACGTGCTCTGGTTCTGATAGTAGCCGCGCCCGTAGATATAGTCGAACTTAAATCCGGCGCCCAAGCGTTTGCCGGCATTCACGGCGAAGAGTGCCTTCAGGTGGTTCTCGCCCACCATCTTGTCGCCACACTCGTTGAACGACAGGTTGGTGATGGGCGAATAGGTATTGGTGAAGCGCAGCTCTCCCGGACGTGTGATGAAGTGGTCGTAGGGCTGTGTGAACATGAACTGCTGCATCAGGGGTCTGTCGGTGACGATGCGGTTGATACGTGCCGAACCGATGTTGCCCGTCGTGTTGTATTCGCCGCGCAGTCCCTCGTTGAAGATGGAGTTCATATACATATAGGGCACCGTATCGGGCACTACGGGAGTGCGGTCGCCGAAACGTTCGTCGACGGTCCAGGTCTTCAATCCTCGCGGTATCTCCTTTTCGCCACTATGGAGCGAGTCGCGCTTCGAACCACGCTGTGAAATCGACCCGTCCTCACGTATTTCGTTGAAAGCGTCCTGACCTCTTGCCGTTGTGAGGCAACAGGTCAACATGATGAGTAGGAGGCACCAGTGATTCTTCATTTCATCAGTCGTAATATGCATTCCACAAACTTCAATACCATGGCCGCCACGATGACGATGGTACCCACCGTACGGTTGCCATAGAAATACATGGCCATACCTGCCACGGCTCCCACCATGAAGATGATGTTGAGCCATTGGCGCAGAGCCTTGAAACGCTCGGGCCGTTCTTCGCTGTTCCTGCTTTTGATTAACACTTCGATATTATATGGTTGAATGGTTGATGTTCAATGTTTTATTTCGTTAGCTCTCTACTAAGACTTTCACGCAATTCGTTCATGCGGTCGACGGTCTTCCGGCGGAATTTTGCCGAGCCTTTATAGAGCTTGTTCTTCTTGCTTACGGCAGCTTTGTCGCTGATCCACTCCTCTGCCTTCAGAGGCTTTGCTCCGGGGTTGCGCTCCTCTTCGTAGCGGAAGGAGATGCGGTCGATGGTGATGTCGGCACTGCCATCCTTACAGTCCACCACCACGCGGTAGTAGATCTTGGTGCGGTCGAGCGAGAGGAGCGATGTGCGGAAGGTCATCCATTCGCGTATGGAAGCCACGACGATGTGTTCCTGACGGTTCACCAGCGATATGCCGCTGCCTTCGAGCTGTCCTTCTTCTTCCGCCAACCGGTTGAAATAATCGCACGTACGGTCAAAAAGCTCTTGAGCGCTTTTCCCGGGAGCTTCGATTTGGTAAGTCCAAACCACCTTGCCGTCAACCTCGGGGACGGCTCCCCGCAGGTAGGGCGCGTCGGGGTTTTCCTTCTCCGGCTTCACTTCCTTCTCGGTCTTCCTGACCTCTTCTGCGGCTTTAGCGTTGGGAACCTCCCATACGTTCTGTGCCGTCGCTACAATGGGCAGCAGCAGCAACGCCGTTGCAATCAGTTTCTTCACCATCGTGTCGTATTATTGTTCCTTTTGTTTTTCAATCCTTTCGCGAAGCGTCTCCAGCAGGTTGTTCTGTAGGTCCAGCTCTTTCCGCTTGTTGAGAATAATGCTGTTCAGCACGTTCAGCTCAGCATTGAGCCTCTGTCCCTGTGCCATGATGTTGGCAGCAGCCTGGAAGAGGTCGGCGTTGGGGCCTTCTGGTACGACGACGTCGTACAAAGGTGACTTCCGGAAGACATCCAAGGGCAAGTGGAAGAAGTCGGCCAATGTCTCCAGTTTCGACATGCTGATGTCTTTCGTACGTCTGAAATAGTTCAAGCTCTGCTTGCTTCCTTTGAAAAGCTGGTTCAGCAGCTTTTGCTGTTCTTCATGCGTCAGTTTGGCATAAAGGTCTTCTATGAGTTCGATGTTCAACATATTGCTTGATTAAATTTTTTGCAAAGGTACGCTTTTTTTTATAAACCTCTGCCTCTTTTCGCCATTTTTAACATACTCATTGTATGTCAACCGATAGGATGATTCAATCGCTGCGTCTTTGCTTCTCTGCGTTCTTTATAATAGGTATGACCATAAAACAACCCCCGAACGGCCAAAGCGTTCGGGGGTGTTTCACTTTTCCAGAGTTGTACAAGTCGCAATCACTATTTCTCTGTTACGGCATAGTTGATAACGGGATAAACGCCGCCTTCGTCCTTCACGTAGTACCAGACGATGTTCCAGTTGAACTGCGGATGCTCCGGGTCGTTGAGCGAGGGCAGGCCAGGAACAGTTCCCGAAACGGCAAACTCCTTGCCGATGGTGTGGGTGTTCTCGTTGGTGTGGTTATAGTTGAAGCCCACACCGGCCTTCACGCCATTCACGGTTGCCACAAGTTCCATTTCAACGCCAATCTCCACACTGGTTGTCCGCGAGTCGCTCGTTGCCAAGCTGATGGAGCGGGTGGTGCTGCCACCTGTGCCCACCATCTCAAAGGTAGAGCCACCGTTGAGGTCCTTGCCCATCAGGAATGGATGGTCGTCATTGACAAAGTAGATAGAAGAATTCTTATCGTAGAGCGGTGGATAGCTCAGGGGCACACCCGGTGTGGCCGTCAGGTACCGCTGAGGTTTCGACACCCCCTTCTGGCTGCCCATCAGTCGCACATAGTCCTCCAGCTTGAGCCCCACGAAACGGCGTGTGCGCGGCATCGACACGACAAACTCCATACCAATCTCATCGGGATTGTCGCTGGCGATAATCTCATAGCGGTAGGTGTCGTGCGGCGTAGCATGCATCACCACCACGTGGTCCTTGCCGGCAGCATATTCCTGTCCGTAGCTGGTGGTCACCTCATGCTCGGTGGCGATACCGGCAGAAGCGCTCACCGTCGTCGTAAACTCAATGCCGCCTTTCGCGATGAACGGGATGCTGTAGTCGTACTCATAGCCGGCTATGATCGAACCGCCCCAAGAATCGGATTGGGCGGTGCTATGACCGTCGGAGGTCGTCTTGCCCCAGACACTTTCTGCACCATCGGATCCGTCGAGCCCTTCGTAATAAGGAGCAGCGGCAATGGCGGCATAGATGCGCGGCTCGCTGAACGTCACCTCGTGCGAGATAAAGCGGAAATGCTTGGACTGAGCGCGGTCGGCAAACTTACAGAGCACGGGATGACTGTTTCTCTCATTGCCGTCACTTATATTCGTCAGCATTGTTTTCGTTAATTCCAAATTCTTATTTCCTTCCCATAATTGTCCATTGGTTCCCCATCCGAAATAGACAGTATTAAAGTCTAATCTCAACGTGGAACTATTCCCATCTTCTGACAGCCACATCTCGCCGAGTTCCGAGAAGGTGCGACAAAAACCATCGTTTTTACCCAACTGACGACTCCAAATAAACATGAGACTCTCTCTGTCGGAACCTCTGAGCTGAGCAGCGGCAATGGCATCGGCAGGAATCGTACGACTGTTGATTTTCGTACTTTCCAGTACTATGAACTTAAATACAGGTTTCATCTGTGCATCATCCCAACGCCAAAGACCGTCGCCCACGATTAAGTCTTGATTGTAGCTGCGACCGCGGAAATAGCCGAACACAAGGTCCATGTTGCCCAGATGGGGGCGAACGTTAGAATCGCTTGTCGAGAAGCAGTCGACAACCGTCTGCGGCAGACAACTGGTCTCCGTCAGTTGCAGGTTGGCGTCGTAGCCCAGACGGTAGACATAGAGATAGCCTTTTTGAGTGAGCAAATCGTTCCTCCCGCTTTCCATACCTCGTGTCAGGACGGCAATTTCCGGCAGGTCGTGACCACTCATGATGCCTACCTTCACATCGCAGAACAGACAAGACGAGGGTATCGTCCTCGTGAAGATCGGCTCCTCGTCGATATTGCCCTGGCTGTAGACAAGCAGATTGCCTTCGCCTTCCATGCAATTGAGAAGCAGCACGATGTCGTCATAGCCGTCGCCATTCACATCGGCCACGTCGTAGCGCAGGTTGGGTACACCGATGTAGCTGCCCTTGTCTTCAAATATGCGCTCATGGAGGCAGCGGAGCGACACCCCGTCGAAGACGGCAATCTTGTTGGCCACATTCATCACGATTTCCTCCACACCATCGCCCGTCAGGTCCTGAATGCAACGGAGGTTGAAGGCGCGGGCAAAGTATTCGCTTCTGATATCCGACATATAATCTCCATTTACTCCATACATTTTGCGAGAAAGCTTACCGTTGTTGAAGGTCGGCATAGCCCATTGGTACTCATTGCCTTGGGCATCGAGCAGCGGCCGGCTGTCGTAGCCATCAATGATGGCATTGTTCTTCGTAGAATCGCCATAGATGGTCACGTTCACCACGCCTTGGCCCATCACGGCTGCCACTTCAGCCACCTTTCCTTTGGTCGTTCCATCGGTGAACACGCGGAACGGCTTGCTCCACGATGCGTAGACCACGTTCTCGTAGTCAGATGCATTGCCCTGGGCGGTCACTTTTCTGAGATGACGAATAATGTCTGCTCCGTTGACATCTGCATTCACAAAACACTTGTTCGTGAAAATCCAGGCGTTTTCTGCCTCAGGCTTGTAGAGCATTCCTGAACGCTGCTCGGGAGGAGCATCACCACCCCATTGTTGACCAGAATAGTCGAAGAACACACTGCTTCGGTCAGCGCCATAGGTATAGTAGCTGCCAAGCGGACCGTTGCTGTTGACCAGCTGCATCGGCATCTTCCTCGGAGCGGAAGCTGCTTCAGCTCCTGAATTGAAGGCCTGCTGCAACATTTCCTGATAGACCGAAGGAGCAGGGCGGCATCCTCGTATGCTGAAGCCAAAGCCGCGGCCATGCTTCACGAGGGGGGAGAGTTGCGATGTGGTAGCATTGATCTCGAAGGAGACCGCATGACCGCGGTCCACTGTGGTGCGTGTAGCCCATGCACCAATCAGACCGTCGTCCACCAGTTGGCCTTCTCTGTCCACATAGCCGTTAGCTCTCAGCTGCATGTGGATGGTGTCGAGACCTTCTGTCAGCTCCAATGGCCAGTCGAAGTCGCGATCTTTCATGAAGTCGCCCAGAGTCTCCGTGTTGGCATTCAGCTCCTTGACGAAAGCATAGATCTCGTCGATGCTGGGCATCTCCCATCCTTCGGGCAGTGCCAAGCGAGCTCCAGCCACCGTGTAATAGGCTCTGTCGCCAATGACAAACTCGGCAGCAGCCAGTTCGTCTACGCCTTTCCAGATAGTAGCATTGTCCGTCTTGACAACGCCGCTGACTTTCAGCGGGTGCAGGTCTTCCATCATCCAGAGCATATCGCCCGAGCGTACGATGGGATAGTTGTAGCCATCGACGTCCTGGCAGCGGAAGAAGTCGAAGAACACATCGTGCGTGCTTTCAGGGCTGAGGTGCATGATGGTGCGCATGCCGTCGCTCGTGCCGTCGAAGCGCAGGATGTCGCCCTCATGGAAGTTCATGCGGACAACGTTGGTTCCCTCCGCATTGGCCTGCGACTGTAAGCGTGTCTGCACGCCCTGTTGCCAGGGAGCAGCGAAGGGCAGCGAGACGTTCGCCCATTGCGCAGCACCGCCCAGGGCGATGTGGCTGCCCGACTTGCCGCCGCAGCAAATCCAGCGGGCCGTCGACTTCAGTCCCTTGCCTTCTATATTAACAAGGTAGATGCCGGACGACTGCGAGGGGATGAGAGCCGTGTTGCGGCCCTTCTCCACCTGAAGCGTCGCCGACTCGAGCAGCTTGCCGTCGGTCGTGTAGATGCTGATGCGCACAGGTCCCGCCTCACGGGCATCGAAGATGAGCGTTCCGTCGCCCATCGAGGGGTTGGGCGTCAGGATAGGCCGCGTCACCCCTTCGGCCACTGCGATGCTCTCGATGGCCGTCGGCATGCTCGACGGATCGACCAGTCGCAGGATGTCCGTGCCGCTGAGCGTCACAGGTGCAATGCTGGGATCAGAAAGGTTCGTCACTGTCACTTCGCCGACCGCGGTGGCTTCTCCCCGCGCGGCGAAGGTGATGTCAATCGGAAAATTTACCCCCCCCAACGAGGTCTGGGGGAAGAGCATTGCCGCAACGGCGGCAATCATGATGTACAATCTTTTCATAATCTATCTGAATTTAGTTGATGAAATACTGCCGCAAAGATAGCATGTTTTTCCATAACTACCAAAAAACAATGTGTGGAGTTTTGGCCTGAAAGCGAAAACTCCACACTTTTTCTTCAAAACTCCACACACATTTTTTTCAAAACTCCACACTGTAGGAACCCCCACGATTGCAGGATGTGGATAGCGAATCGCCGGACTGCAAGACGCTGATTGGCTGATTGGAAACGGCAAATGCCAACACTACGTTATTAATGTAGTGAGACTACCTTATTAATGTAGTGTGACTACTTTATTAATGTAGTGTGACTACTTTATTAATGTAGTGTCGCAATTTGCCGCAAATTGCATTCTGATTTGCCGCATAGAGTCATGCAATATGCCGCTGACGATGATTGCGCCACAAATGACTGATATTGAGAAAAACATTGAATTATTTGCACATTTCAGAAAAAATGCTTACTTTTGCAAGCAATAATCCGTAGGCGGCTGCGCTATGCCCGTCACAGACGGTAAATATAAGGATACGCGCGTACATTATAATATAAGACAAATGCAAAGAAAACTGATAACGTTATCTATCGCGACGCTGTTGGGGCTGGTGGCTTGTGCGCAGGCTCCCAACAACACCGACGACTACTACGCCCGGGCTAACGGACGCAAGGGGAGTGCCCTGAAGACGGCCCTCTGCCAGATTATCTACAAAGACAAGAATCCCGGCTACGACGCCCTGTTGGAGATGTACCACAAGAGCGACAAACGTGCCGACGGCTATCTGCGCGACTGGTACTCCAACGCCACCAGCTACGTCATCGGCGGACCGGCGGAGAACCATTCGTACAACGACGAGGGGCAGAGCTACAACCGCGAACACTCCGTGCCGCAGAGCTGGTTCTCGAAGAAAGCACCGATGAAGAGCGACGGACACCACGTCATTCCCACCGACGGCTATGTCAACAACCGCCGAGGCAACCTGCCTTTCGGCGAGGTAGACCCTAACAACATCTCCTACCAGTCGGCAAACGGCTACAGCAAGGTGGGACGATGCCGCACCAGCGGCTATACCGGACAGGTATTCGAGCCTAACGACAAGATCAAGGGCGACCTGGCCCGCATCTATTTCTATATGGCCACGTGCTACGAGAACCAGATCAGCTCGTGGAACTCGAACGCCGAAGCCGCGCATGTCTTCAACGGAACGAAATACCCGGGCTTCACGCAGTGGCAGCTCGACATGCTCATGCGCTGGTCTCGACAGGACCCAGTGGATGCTGTCGAGACGGCACGCAACGACTCTGTCTATAATCATCAGGACAACCGCAACCCCTTCGTCGACTATCCCGGACTGGAAGAGTATATCTGGGGCAGCAAGCAGGACGTGGCCTTCAACTACTGGGACTACGACAGCGGCATAGAACCCGATCCGCAAGACCCCGACGATCCTGACAATCCTGACGACCCCGATAATCCCGACAATCCCGATAACCCCGATAACCCCGACAATCCCGTCATCGCAGAGGGTGACACGCTCTTCATCGAGACCTTCGACGGATGTGCCGGAACAGGCGGCAACGACAACACATGGAGTGGGGGAGCCGGAGCAGGAGCGTTCGTCAGCGACCACAGCGGATGGTCGGCTGCCTATACGGCTGGCGGCTACCAGTGTGCACGTTTCGGGTCGGGCAGCAAGAAGGGAACGCTGACATCGCCCGAAATCACCGTCGACGGCGACTGCATCCTCACCTTCAAGGTGGCCCCCTGGAACGAAGAGAGCTGCTCGATGACCATTAGTACCACCAATGCCAATGCCATCACCATTGCCGACACCAGCTTCGGCGAGATGAAGAAGCAGCAATGGAACACCTATCAGACAGAAATCAGCGGAAAAGGAAAGTTCTCCTTGATCTTTACTCCGTCGACGAACCGCTTCTTCATGGACGAGGTGCTCATCACCAAGAAGGAGCAGGACGAACCCGTTCCGACAACCATCAAGACAGCAACAGCCGACGGCAAGCAGCTGCCTGCCTACACCCTCGACGGACGACGGACCGCGTCGAGCAGCAAGGCACGCGGGCCGATTGTCGTCAACGGACGGAAGGTCATCTCAACGAAATAAAGAAATACTCACTTAAAAACAATAAAGCTTTATGAAATTAGACGGAAGAAGAGAAAGCAGCAATGTCGACGATCGTCGTCGGCTGTCAGGCGGCCAGGCAGCAGGTCTGGGCATTGGCGGTATCGTGATGATCGCCATCATCACCTTCCTCTCGGGAGGTAATATCGGCGACGTCGTCAACAACGTTGGCCAGCAGATGGCTCAAGGACAGGTGGTCGAACAGAGCGACCGCGAATTTACCAAGGAAGAAGAAGAACTGGCAAAGTTCTCGCGGCAGATTCTTGCTTCTACCGAGGATGTATGGACAAAGGTGTTCCAGCAGATGGGACGCCAGTATCAGCCGCCGAAGATGGTGCTCTATACGGGCAGCGTGCAGACGGCTTGCGGTGCCGGCAACGCTCAGGTGGGGCCCTTCTATTGCTCGGGCGACCAATGCCTGTATATCGACCTGTCGTTCTTCACCACGATGAAGAAATCGCTCGGGGCCGACGGCGACTTCGCTTATGCCTACGTCATCGCCCATGAGGTGGGCCACCATGTGGAGTATCTGCTCGGAACACTCAACAAGGCCCACCAGCAGATGAGTCGTACCAATAAGGTGAACGCCAACAAGATAAGCGTCCGACTGGAGCTGCTCGCCGACTTCTATGCCGGTGTCTGGGGGCACTACGAACAGCAGATGTTCGGCTCGCTCGAAGACGGCGACCTCGAAGAGGCCATCCGCTGCGCACAGGTCATCGGCGACAACTACCTGCAGGAGAAGGCACAGGGCTACAGCCAGCCGGAATCGTTCACCCACGGTACGTCGAAGCAGCGCATGAAGTGGCTCAAGCTCGGACTCGACACGGGCGACATGAGCAAGGGTAACACCTTCGAGCTCAGCGACAGCGAACTCTAAAACACACTAAGGAATATATATCGTACAAGACATGTTGACATTAAAACTTATCACCGAACAACGTGACCGCGTCATCAGCGGACTGAAAAAGAAACATTTCAACCAAGCAGAAGAAGCCATCGACCAGGTGTTGGCTATCGACAAACGTCGCCGTGAGGCACAACAGAAGCTCGACCAGAACCTCTCTGAAGCCAAGAAGATGGCGGCGCAGATCGGAGCCCTCATGAAGCAGGGACAGCGCGAAGAGGCCGAGAAGACGAAGCAAGAGGTGGCTGCACTCAAAGAGATGAACCACCAGCTCGACGAAGAGATGAGCCAGGCTCAGCGCGAGCTCACCGAGCTGCTCTGCACCATACCCAATATTCCCTACGACGAGGTGCCAGAGGGACGTGCGGCTGAAGACAACCGTGTCGTCAAGAGCAACCTCAAGGAATGCACTGACACCGACACCGTAGGCAACTGGACGGCCAACCCTGTGAACGAAGAGGCACGGCTGCCCCACTGGGAGCTGGCAAAGAAGTACAACCTTATCGACTTCGACCTCGGTGTGAAGATTACCGGAGCCGGTTTTCCCGTCTATATCGGAAAGGGAGCCCAGCTGCAGCGGGCACTCATCAACTTCTTCCTCGACGAGGCACGACGCTCGGGATATACCGAGATCATTCCGCCAACGGTGGTCAATGCCGCATCGGGCTACGGCACCGGACAGCTGCCCGACAAAGAGGGACAGATGTACCATTGCGAGGTAGACGACTTCTACCTCATTCCGACGGCAGAGGTACCCGTGACGAACATCTACCGCGATGTCATCCTCGACGAGAAAGACCTCCCCATCAAGAACTGCGCCTATACGCAATGCTTCCGCCGCGAGGCTGGCTCTTACGGTAAAGACGTGCGCGGACTGAACCGCCTGCACGAGTTCTCGAAGATAGAGATTGTGCGCATCGACAAGCCCGAACACTCGAAGGAGAGCCACAAGGAGATGCTCCAGCATGTGGAAGGCTTGCTCAAGAAGCTTGAGCTGCCCTACCGCATCCTCCTGCTCTGCGGAGGCGACCAGTCGTTCACCAGCGCTATCTGCTACGACTTCGAGGTGTTCAGCGAGGCACAGCAGCGCTGGCTCGAAGTGTCGTCGGTCAGCAATTTCGACACCTATCAGGCCAACCGACTGAAGTGTCGCTTCCGCAATCCCGAGACGAAGAAGACCGAGCTCTGCCACACCCTCAACGGGTCGGCCCTCGCCCTGCCGCGCATCATGGCCACTATCCTCGAGAACAACCAGACGGCTGAGGGCATCCGCGTGCCTCGTTGCCTCGTTCCCTATTGCGGTTTCGATATCATCGACGGCAAGTAAAAACCGTATGTTATCAGCAAAACGAAGAATCCCCTTGCAGCCACCAGGCCGCAAGGGGATTCTTCTATTCTCTTCAAGAATGAGCGAGTAGGACTTCGCAACCCTTACGCTTGTTGTTTGTCATTGATGATCTCTATCTGCTGTCGGACGCTCTCTTCGTGGATGGCTTCGAAGACTTGGCGGATGAAGTCGCCATCCATGCCTCCTAACATCCCTTGTTGGCTACGACGGAAGAGCATCTCGTTGTAGCGCTGCTGCTGCACGACGGTCATGTCGTTCTCCTTCTTGTAGTGGCCGATGGCTCGGCAAAGCTTCATGCGTTCGGCAAGAATCTCTAACAGACTGTCGTCGAGCTGGTCGATCTGTTCGCGCAGCTGGCTGATACGTTCGGGCGACTTCTGGCTGTCGCGGATGACGAGCGAGCCGAGGATGAGGCTGAGCTCGTCGGGTGTCACCTGCTGGGCGGCATCACTCCATGCCTCATTGGGGTGGCAATGACTCTCGATGAAGAGTCCGTCGAACCCCATATCCATAAACTGCTGACTCAGGGAAGCCACAAACTCGCTATTACCGCTAAGGTGGCTGGGGTCGCCGATGAGCGGCAGTTCGGGTATTCGGCGGCGCAGTTCGATAGGGATGTGCCACAGTGGCGCATTGCGGTAGATGTGGCAGTCGTAGTTGGAGAAACCGCGATGGATGGCCCCTATGCGGCTGATGCCAGCGCGGTTGAGGCGTTCCAACGCTCCTATCCATAGCTCGATGTCGGGGTTGATGGGGTTTTTCACCAGAACCGTTATGTCTACGCCGCGCAGACAGTCGGCAATGGCCTGTACGGCAAAGGGGTTGGCCGTCGTCCGCGATCCTATCCACAGCATGTCGAACCCATCCTCCAGACAGCGTTCAACATGCTCGGGCGTAGCCACCTCTGTCGTGATGCGCATGCCCGTCTCTTCCCTGACACGGCGCATCCAAGGCAGGGCTTTCGCCCCATGTCCCTCAAAGCTGTCTGGCTTTGTGCGGGGCTTCCATAGTCCGGCACGGAAGTTGGTACATCCGCGTTGGGCCAGCTGATGGGCGGTCGTCAGCAGCTGCTGCTCTGTTTCTGCAGAGCAAGGACCTGCGATGACGAAGGGACGTGTGCGCTTGGAGTTGATGTTCAGAGGTTGTAGGGTAAGGGACATTAAGAATGAAGAATTAAGAATCGAGAATCGTTCGTGGTGGGTGGTTGCGTGCTATCCGAAGGGGTTGGAAGTGCGGTAGGCCTGATTGACCTGTTGCTCGATGTCTTCGGCATCGCTCTCGGGCATGATGTCGCGGGCTTGTTGCAGATCGTCGGCAGCTCCTGC
>JAGBLC010000218.1 GCA_017635615.1 Prevotella sp. | reverse complement strand
TGAGCGTGGTGAGCGCCGTCCTCGTCCTGAGCGTGGCGAGCGCGGCGAGCGCAATGGCAACCGCTTCGAGCACCGTAACGACTACCACGATCCGATGGCTGAGCACGAGCCGAAAGACTTCAGCGATGCGCTCGACCATCTGACCGACATCGATTAAATGGAAGAATCGAGATAAAAGTAATTGCGCAGGCGTCACGTGACGTCTGCGCAATTTTTTTGGGTTGTAGTCTGCCAGCCTCTTTTTGAGGAGGCATCCTGGCAACCTCTTTTTGAGTAGTCTTTCTAACCGTCTCTGATCACCATTCCACCCAGGGGTTGAAACCAGTCGCAGCAATGGCGATGAAGGCAAGCAGATAGAGCACGACGATGGCGATGGTGAGGATGCCGCAGTATTTCAGGATGGTGTGGAAGTTGCCGGCAGCAAGTTCCAGCTGGTCGGGGTCGTTCTGATAGATAGCCAGCCGCGTGTTGGATATCAGGTCGAACGTCTTCTTGACGGGATAGAAATAGACGGCGCCCAGCACCAGATAGAGCAGGCTCACGAACAGGAAAGACGGACCTCCGTTGATGAAGGATACGATGCAGAAGATGATAGCGGCAATGATGATCATGCCGGCAGCAATAGCGCCGAGAACGGCAAAGAATTGCAGCCACTTCATGGCTTTGAGCAAGGTCTGTTGGGCTTGCTCCGTCAGTTTGAGTTCTTCGTTCATAATGATAGTTTTAATGGTTATACTTGGTTTTTAGAATGCTCGTTGCATCATCGTCTCGACATATTCCCTGATGAGCGCTGCATCGTCGAACATGGAGAAGATTCGGAGTACTCGGGTCTGGTTGTACCACACAATCTTGAGGGACCTGTCGAACTTGCGGCTATGGCCAGCCAGGCCTAGCGAGCCTTTCTCCTCGGCCAGCAGACTGAGGTCCTTGAGACTGCCCTTCGACTGTCGGTAGGCATGCACCAGTTCCTCGGTTTCCTCGGTGGGACTGCTGGTGGAGATGCTGTCGATATAGTCCATGTCGGCAGATGCCAGGTAGTCGGCAGCCTCGATGATGTCATCCCAGCCATATCCCCGTGTGGCCAGCAGGATGTCGTACTGCTGCCAGACGGTGTCGCCCATCTTGAAAGCCAGCTGCTTCATGTCTTCTATGTAGCTGACAGCCTCGGCTGCGGACTGCGTGGCGGCCTGGGCTGAGGGGTTCGTGGCAGCCTGGGCTGAGGGGTTCGTGGCAGCCTGGGTTGCAGACTTTGTGGCGTCCACCGTTTCGTCCTCAAAGACGGGATCGTCGTCGTAGTGCACCAGTTTTTTGCGCTGTACGAAGGCATAGAGGGCATAGCACAGGATGATGCAGATGATGATGAGAATTACTAGCAGTATTGTCATAATCTATGATGTTTTTTGGGTTAGGCTTGGGTGGTCTCCTCCTCTTGTTGTTTCCCGTCGTGCTCGCGCATGTAGTCGCGGGGCGAGAGGCCGTATCTAATTGATAATTGATAATGGACAATTGATAATTGGCCTGGCGGCTTGCTATTTTAGGAAAGAAATTAGCATAATAGGAATAATGCTATCTTGCTTCCTGTAAATTAGCGGAAATCATGCCCCTTGGTCATGGCCTGACGGTTCCCGGGTGACGCCACTTCTCTCTCCCTTTCGGGGGAGACGGAGGGGGCTTCAATCCTCCATCCTCCATTCTCCATTCTCAATCTTCAACGGAACAGTTTGGGAACAAACTGGCGGAGGCTGCGACGCCACGTGAGCCACTCGTGGTGGGTGCCCTGCGAGACGTAATAGTCGGTCGTGATGCCTGCGTCGCGCAAGCTCTTCACCAGCGCCTCGGTGCCGAAGTTCTCCTCGCTGCCACAGCTGAGGAAGAGATAGTGAATCTGGCGGTTGAACTCGTCGGGACGGCTGAAGATGCCGTTGTAGGCCGTCTTCACGTCAAGGCCGAAGATAGCACCGCTGAACGCTCCCATCCAGGCAAACAGGTCGGGATGGTTGAGCACAAGGTCGAAGGTCTGATGGCCGCCCCACGAGAGTCCGGCCATTGCCCTGTGCTCGCGGTCGGCTTGTGTGCGGAAGTGCTGGTCGATGTAGGGAATGAGGTCGTTTGTCATGACTTGATAGAACGATGCGCCGTACTCGCTCAGTCCCTGGCGGTTGTCGCCTCCACGGAAGGGCGCTTTCACGTCGCCGCTCTCCATCACCACCATCATGGGTACGGCCTCGCCACTAGCGATGAGGTTATCCATGATGTGTTGCATGCGGCCCTGACGGCTCCATCCTGTCTCGTCCTCGCCCATGCCGTGCTGCAGGTAGAGCACGGGATAGCGCTTCTTGATGTTCTTCTTCAGCTCGTAGCCTGCAGGAGTATACACCATGGCATGGCGCCACTCGCCAGTTGACTGCGCATAATAGTAGATGCTATGCACCTGTCCATGGTCAATGCCTTGCTGCGGACGATAGTAGTCGCCTTCGGTTCCCTCGGGAATCTCAATGCCGCCAGCCTGACGGTTGCAGCCGAAGAAGGTCTCGGTGGCGGGGTCGATGAAGTTGACACCTCCGATATTGATGAAATAGTAGTGGAAGCCCACCACCAGCGGGTCGGTGACAGCCATCCAACCGCCCTTGCCGTCGGGCTGCATGTCGTATTTCTTCCCACAGATGTCGAGCACCACCTTGCGGGCCTCGGGAGCCACCACACGGAAATAGGCGCGGCGGTCTTTGCCTACCTTCGGGAACTGGTTGCCTGGGATGGTGGTCTCGGCAACGACGGCATCGTCGGGCACCTGGACGGGCTCAGGCATGTCGATATGGGGACGTACGGGCTCATAGCCCAGGAAACGGGCGACGGCCTCGCCGTAGCGGCAGCCCAGCTCGCGGTAGCCGGCGGCATCGAAATGCAGGCGGTCGGGACCGTTGGTGCAGCCATCCGACGAGATGACCTGTGAGGTATGGACGGTCTGCGGCAGTTCGTCGATCTGTTTCTTACAACCGATGCAGACACCCTTGCCGTCGGCCTGGACGATCTGTCCGGCATAGAGGTTCACCTCCTCGGGCTTGAGGTGCAGGTCGCTGCAGAGGTTGTCGTAGACGCGCTGCACCTTGGCTGCCCACTCGGGGTCGCCGGTATTGGACTCGCCCTGGTGCATGAGGATGCCCTTGATGACACCCTCTTTCTGGGCTTTGCGGGCCAGGGTGACCAGCCGCTCGTAGGGATTGTTGTCGTAGGCCTCGAGCATGCCCTTCATCCAGCCGGGGGCCTCGGTCTTGACATAGCCGGCAATCTTATCCTTCATGAAGCCCTCGATCTTGATACCGCCGATGGCTACATGGATGACACCTATCTTAATATGCTCGGGCAGCGAGGCCACGAGCGTGCGGCCGAACCAGTCGGCTGGTGTCAGACCGGTATTGGGACGGCAGAGAGGCGGAACAGCCTCGCACCACTCGCCCATCTTACGACCGCGCTGCGGGTCGTCGACGGCTGACATGAGCAGGAAGCGCGGCCCGGGACTCACCAGGTCTTGTGCTTCGGGACGGGCAGCACCTTCCATGTTCGACTGTCCGAAACAGAGGAAGATGTAGAAATTGGAATCTACGGCGGCGCTGGCGCTCACCGGCAGCAGGGCGAACAGGAGCAGCAGGAGACTGCTCTTCACCACGGCTGGGAGATGATGATTATGTTGCATATACGTTCTGTTGAATGGGTTTAATATCTTGTGTTGATGGCAAAAGAGCCCGAATCTTCACAGACTCAGGCTCCGACACATGTAAAGTTCTAAAAATTACCCTGTGCAAAGGATAATGCGTTTACTTACCGCTCAGACCGTCGGCAAAGCCGGCATAGGTGTGCTTGCGGTAGTAGTTCAAATCCCACAGTCCGATAGGACAGTTGGCACGCCATCCGCTATTAGCGGGACTGTCGGTGGCAGCCCACTGGCAGATGCCCCACTGCTGTGCTGCAGGGATGATCTCGAGATACTTAGAGACGACAAACTGGTAGAGGTCTGCCATGGCATGGTGCTGCTCCTCGGTGACGTCGGAGGTGTTGACATTGTTGCCATTGGCATCGACCAGACCCATGTCGAGCTCACTGATACGCACGAGCTTGCCAGTGGCAGCCATGAGTTTGAGCATCTCGACGATGGCATTCTTCTTGCTCTCCTGCGTCTGCGGGTTCATGTAGCAAGAGATGTGCATCTGCGAGCCAATACCGTCGATCTTCGTCACACCATCGGCCTCCCAGCGCTCAATCCACTTGATGAGGCTCTTCAGCTTGCGGTTGCCGTCCCAGTCGCTCTCGAGGTTATAGTCGTTGATGAACAGTTTGATGTCCTGAGGACCATACTCACGAGCCAGGCGCACGGCTGTGCGTACATAGTCGATGTCGCCCAGATAGTCTTGCCAGTAGAAGTTGTTGCTGTCATCCTCAGAGCCTGTGCTGTGCTGCAGGGCATAGACACCCTCGCTGTCGGGATTGCCGCCCGAGATGGCCTCGTTGACCACATCCCAAGCCTTGACCTTACCGTCGCAGGCTTCCATCATGCCCTTGATCCAGCGGCCCATGGCCCATGTCAGGGTGTCCTTCTTCTCTTCGTCGGTGAGAGGGATAGAGTTGAGCTTCACTACCTTGCAAACCCTCAGAGAGTAGAAGTCAAGGGTAGCATCGGCTGTCTGTGGCTTCAGAATCACGTCGTAGTTCTTGCTGGGGCTGCCGGTGAGTCCCGGGAAGGGGAGCTTATAGGTCTTGCGGCCTGCCTCCACGGGGATAGCAGCAGTAAAGTTCTGCGCATCGCCGCCCCATCCGTTCTGCACGGTGAGCTGAATGCCAGAGGCAGCCTTGTCCGAAGCCATGTCGACATAGAATACATAGTCGCCATCGTCGAGTTGGTTGTTGCCGCCAGGCACTACGAAGAACTGGCTCCAGTTGCCTGTGGGCACAAAGTGGAGGGCACCGTTCTGGATGGGAGGTTCGCAACCCATGGGATAGTGGGGGAAGCCGCCGTCGGGCTTGTTCTCGTAGGTGTAGAAGTTGACTTCCTGCTCCACCTCAACAGCGGGAGACTCGAGCTTGTAGAACTCAATCTTCTTCACGTCGAGGGTCGCATCGGCCGTCTGAGGCTTCAGGATTACATCGTAGTTGGCACTGGGCGCAGCGGTGATACCGGGCAACTGCAGTTCGTAGACCTTGTCGCCAGCCTCGACGGGCACAGCCAGGGTGATGTTCTGAGCATCGCCACCCCATCCGTTCTGGATGGTCAGCTGAACACCGGCAGCCTCCTTGTTGGAAGTCATATAGAGGCGGATGAGGTAGTTACCCTCAGTGAGCGCATTGTTGCCACCGGGCAGGATGAAGAACTGGCTCCAGTTGCCTGTGGGCACGAAGTGGAGGGCACCGTTGACGATGGGCGGTTCACAACCCATGGGATAGTGGGGGAAGGGACCGTCGGGCTTGTCCTCATAAGAATAAGAAGAGATGAGGGTCTCGATGAGGGCATCTGGGTCGATGTCAAGTTCCTTGTCTTTCAACAGGCTGTTGAGCCACTTCACGGGCTGCTGGGCGTGCCAGGCCAGTGTGTGGCCATAAACCGAGAGTCCGGCCTCGGTGGCCATGCTCACATAGTCGGTGACCGACGAGAAGTTCATCTCACCCTTTTCGTTGACGCACGAGGCCATCTTCATAGCATTGCCGGCCACGGTCTCGTCGAAGTTTGAGTTGGTCAGGCCATACACCAGTTCCTGCTTCAGGTAGTCGCTGACGGTGGTACCCACGCCCAGCTTGAAGTTAGGATACTTGCTGCGGTCTACATAGTTCTTCAGAGGCTCATAGTTGTCCAGATAGCTATATTGCTCCTGCTTATCAGGACGTCCCATCTCATAGCTCTGGTCGAACCGGTCGGCACACGAGCTGATGAGTGCTGCCATGGCCAATGCCATGCAGAGAGACACAGAGACTTTTATTTTCTTTGTAATCATAATTATCAATTTCTTAATTGTCAATTATCACTTCATTTCACGTAGGTGGCTGAGAACTCCTCGAACTTCACGCCGCTGCGCTGCCATACCAGTTTCTCGTGCTTGGTCAGCTTGTTGCCGTTGCCAAAGTCGACAGTGTAGTTGAGCTCCATGGCGTCGCGGTCTTTGTTACCCCACGATTTCTTCTCAGCATCGTCGCCCCAAGAGCCACTGCCCGTGACTGACACACCGTCGGTGAGCGAGGTGATGGTGCACTTGTCGCTGCCGTCGAAGGTGAGCAGCATGTCGGCGGTGAAGGTCTTGTCCTTGCCGTCGGCGCCCTTACCTACCATCGAAACGGTGTAGACCGACTGATTCAGTCCGCGGGTCTTGATTTCCACGGTGGCAGCCTTCTCGATGTTCTCGGTGCTGATGGTGCCATTGGTGAGCCAGAAGCCAGAATACTTGTTGAGGAACTTCACGCAATAGAGCACATAGTCTTTCGGTGTGACATCCCATACAGAGGCATCGGTGCGAACGGCTGTGGCGCCATCCTTCAGTATTCCGGTGAAGATATGGTCAAAACCGCTCTGACTGGTCATCACCACAGGAATGACATAGGTATTCTTCACGGCATCGGGGTCGTTGAAGAAGGCGTCGGTGAGCTGCACGTCGGTCTTTCCGTTGAATGTGCCGTTGAAGGCCAGGTTGGTGGTCGACAGGGTGTAGTAGCTCTCGGGCATCGCCTTGACAGGTGTGCCGTCGGCAAAGGTCAGGTTGTTGACCAGTGAATTGTCGACCGCTATCTGCACCGAACCGTCGCTGCCATTATACGATCCGCCGAAGGTGGCCTGTATCTGACACTTATGCTGCTTGTCGAGCGTAGTGTCGTACTCATCGTCACCCAGCACAATGGTGCGCACGGGTGTCTGATAGGCGAAATAGACCGTTGTGCCTCCCTCGAAATCGTCGAACTCTTGGTCACCATTCTCACATGCTGTGAAGGCCATGCCCGACAGCAGGAGCGTGAACGCATATATTATTTTCTTGTTCATAGTGTTTTAGAATTTTACATTGTTGCATTGATTACCATCCCTCGTTCTGCTGCAGATTGCTCCACTTCAGTATCTCGCTGTAGGGGATGGGGCCGTAGTACATATAGTCTTTATAGTCACGGCTCTCTACGTTGATGCCACGATAGTCGTAGTCTCCGCTGGCCGATGTGGTGATGCTCATGCCACGAGCACCCTCGTTGAGGTTGGCCTTCCAACGACGCAGATCCCAGAAACGGTGGTTCTCGAAGCACAGTTCCAGACGGCGCTCGTTGCGGATGAGCTCACGCATCTTCTCCTTAGAGGCGGCACACTCCTCGAGATAGGGGTCGTTGTCGCCACCCACACCAGCACGCTGGCGGATAGCCTTGATCACATCGTAGGCAGAGAAGCCTGCACCACCCACGCTGGCCTTCGGACCCTGGGCCTCATTGGCTGCCTCGGCATAGTCGAGGAAAATCTCGGTGCTGCGGATGCGTGCACCGAAGTGACGCTGCTTAGTGGTGCTCGACGGATTGAGGTTCACGTCGTCGCGCAACAGCTTACGCAGATAGTAACCTGTCACAGTCGACGATCCGTTCTCGCGGTTCAGACCATCGAGCGTGGTGGCGTCGGCAGCGGTGTTGATGGGCGTATTGTTCACACCCATCAGGTCGCCATTGACCAGAATATAGGTGCGCAGACGTGGGTCACGGTTGTCGTATGGATTGGCAGCATCGTAGCCCGAGGCACTGGCGGTGATAGGATAGCCATTAGCCATGGGGAAGGCATCCACCAGGTTCTGCGTGGGATTGATGCGTCCCTTTCCGTAGAGTGAGGGAGGATAGTTGTTAGACTCCATTGCGTTGTCGTCGCCTACCACGCCACGCCATACAATCTCCAGCGGGTCGTCGTCGGTGAACTTATAGTTCTTGATGAAGTCTTTGTTGGCAAACCACTTCCAACCCGTTGGGTCTACGGCATTGATGCCACCACGAATCTTCAGATAGTCGGCAGCATACTGAGCAGCCTGCTCGTAGGTCATAGCACCAGCCTCAGCATATGCAGGCGATGCGGCGAAGATAGCCACCTGCGCCTTGAAGGCCTTGATGATGTTGGCATCAATCTTACCACGCTGGTTGTTACCGAAAGCACGGTTGTACTCGGCATCGTCGGCACCAATCTGTGCATACTTTGCGGGAACCGCACCGGCAGAAACGTCTCCATACTCAGCAGGCAGGTATTTCAGCGCCTCGTCGAAGTCGCTCATAATCTGGTCGATGCACTCCTTGAAGGTGTTTCGGGGCTGGTTGAAGTCGGTCGTGTTGTCCTCAGAGGTGAGGTGGATGGGCACACCCATCAGCTGACCGTCGACCATGCCACAGTGGGCACGCAGCAGGTAGAACATGTGCAGTCCGCGCAGCGCATAGGCATTGCCGCTATAGAGGTCCTTGAACATCTGGTTGAGTGACTCGCTGGAGTACGACCACTTCACCTCGTCAACATGCTCGAGGAACAGGTTACAATACTGAATGGCATGATAGCGGGTGTCCCACTGGTTGACAGGGTTCATCTCCGATGTCCAGCTGCCCGTGGCCATCTTCTTGTAGTTGTTATCGTTATCGTTCGACACAGCGTCATCGGTAGCCACGTCGCTCACCGACGAGCCGTCGTAGGGCAATACGAGGAACGCATTGTCGATCAGACCACGCGCGAACAACGGGTCGGAAAATTCCGTAATATCCTTATTGTTCTCCAATGCCGGATCGAACAGGTCGTCGCAGGCCACGAGTGAGGCTGCCAGGCAGAGGGACAGTGAGATATATTTGATATTTTTGGTATTCATAACTCTTTTTCTTTTTTACTATTTAAAAGGCTACTTTCACACCCAGGTTGTAGAACCGTGTCTGAGGCGCGCTGCCTGTGTTCAGCTCGAGCAGCTCACGCTCCTTGGCAAGGGTGAGCAGGCTGTTGCCGCTGGCATACACGGAGAGACCCTTTACGAAGCAGTTGTTGAACATCGACTTCGGGAAGTCGTAGGTCAGCTGAACCTTAGCCAGGTCGAAACGAGAAGTAGAGTACATCCAGAAGTCAGACACTGCAAAGTTGTTGGCACCGCTCTGAGTGGTCAGGCGCGGATACTTGGCTGTGGCTGCTGTGGCGGGAGTCCAACGGTCGCGAACCACCGACGAATACTTGTCGTTGCCCGAAATCCACCAGTAGTTGTCCTCGCTGCCGTTCTTCTGTCCTTTGATGCCGTGGCCGCCAAAGCCGCCAACACCGAGTACGAACAGCGTGAAGTTCTTGTACTTCAATGTCACATTCACACCGAGGGTTGTGGGAGCGCCATACCAGCCGCCCTTACCGAGGTTCACCTGGTCTTTCGAGTCGATGACACCATCGTTGTTCTGGTCCTTATATTTCAGGTCACCCGGGCGGATGGTACCGCCAAGCACCTGCGTGGGAGAATTCTCCACGTCGGCCTCATCCTTAAAGAATCCAAGACACTCATAACCCCAGATGGCATCGAGCGGCTTGTCCTGACGATACTGATAGACGTCGGCATAGTTGGCGTCGTCGCGCTTGGTAGCCTTGGTGGTATAGTGTGTCAGGTTGGCTCCGATGTTGAAACCGAAGTCGCCCAGGTCCTTCTTGTAGTTGACTGCCAGGTCGAAGCCCGTGCGGCGGTCCTCATTGAAGTTGATGTAAGGCAGGAACGACGACTCGGGATAGTACACGCGGAAGTAGCTTGGCATCTGGTTGCCGGCGGTGATGACACCACCTGTGAGCGAGCTGGTGAAGAACGATGCGTCTACCGACAGGGCACGCTCGAGCAGCTCGGCATGAACAGATGCAGACAGTTCTTTGCGGTGGAGGAACGAGAAGTCGTTGTTGCCGCCTCGTTTCGACTGAACGGCCGAGTGTCCTGACTCACCATTCCAGTCCCACCAGCCACCATCCTGATAGGTACCCTGGTACATATAGAAATTGCTGATACCGAGGTCGGTCTTCAGGTCGCTATAGCTTGCGCTGACCTTCAGGTCGTCGAAGATGCTGCCTTCCATAAAGCTCTCCTTGGCGATGTTCCAGCCCAGCGTGAGCGAGGGAGAGACACCGGCGCGATGGCCTTCTGGCAGACGGGCCGACCATGGTGTGGCCAGAGCCAGCTCTGCGAAGTATTTATGTGCAAAGTTGTAGCTCAGCTGCAAGCCCAGGTTGGCGTTACTCAGCTTGTGGTATACGCCCGATACCGACTGCTGATAGCCATTGGCCACGAGCAGGGCGCTCACGTTGTGCACATCGTTGAAGGTGTTCACATAGTCGAAGTGGGCATTGAAGGCGATGGTCTGGTTGTCGGTAGAGCCGCTGATGTTCTGCGAACCCGACTTCTTGTCAACCGTGCCATGGCTGTTCAGGGCCACGATGACGTCCTTGCCATTGTAAGAGCTCCATGTAGGCTCGAAGATGGCATAGGTGAAGTTGAATGCCGAGGTGTAGCTGGTGGCATAGTCGACACCCACCATGGCATGGAAACTCAGTCCTTTCAGCAGCGATCTGAGGTCGGCGTTCACACCGGCGTCGAACTGGAACTGACGGCTGGTCCATGTGTTGGTACCTGCAGCGTAAGTATCAGCGAACACGTTGGTCTGCTCAGTCTGCGAACCACCGAGGAAACAGCCATTGATGATGTTCGTGGTGTTGTCGAGAATGGTTCTGGCAGCCACGGCGTTCTCGTCGAGATAGCTGACCGGAATCAGCGGACTGATACGGTTGGGGCGCAACGTCATGGCCTGCGACCAGAAGTTGGCGCCGTTGGCCGACTTCGAGTTGTAGTAGGTGGCATTGGCATTCACATACGCATTGATGTAGTTGTTGATGCGCATATCCACGTTACCACGCACGTTGAAGCGGTCGGTATAGTTTTTCTTGGCCTCACCGAAGTTCAGCAGGTCGCCCTGACGATAGTAACTCACGTTGGCATAGAAGCGGGCACGATCGTTACCTCCCTCGATTTCGGCAGAAGCCTCCGAACGGTTGTACACCTTCTTCACATAGTCCTTCGAATAGAAGTCTACGCTAGGATAGCGATAGGGGTTCAGTCCGCTGGCCGTATTGTAGATTTCCTCGGGTGTATAGAGCGCCTCGAGTCCGTCGTTGGCACGGGCCTCGTTGTAGAGTGTCATATACTCAGCCGAACCCAGGAACTCGGGAAACGACTTGGCTACATTCCATCCTGTGTTGGCACGTACGTTCACGCTCAGTCCGTCGGTCACATGACCACGCTTGGTGGTGATGAGCACTACGCCCTTGGCGGCACGGCTGCCATAGAGCACTACGGCCTGTGCGCCTTTCAGGAAGGTGATGTCCTCAATCTCGTCGGGACGTACATTGTTGGCTGCACGGGGCACACCGTCGATGAGCACCAGCAGGCCGTTGGGCGTGTTGTCAGCAGTATAGTCTGAAGAACCCTCAAAGCCCCACATGCCGTTACCGTTGAAACCAGCCACATAGCCCTGCATGTTGTCAAGACTATAAGTATTATAGTTCTTCTTCATCAGTTCTCTGTAGTTGAGCGTAGAGACTCCACCCAGCAGGTCTTCCTTAGCCACCTTGCGGAAAGCTACGTTCACCTGAGCCGAGTCTGCTACGTCAATCTGTGCGGCAGCAGGGAGAGAGAGCGCCAGACAGAGCGACAAAGAGACATATTTTATTTTCTGTTTCATAACTCTTGTTTTTACTTTTTTCTACCTTTTTACTTTTATATTTTATAAAGGTTTACCATCCAGGGTTCTGCGGGAATTCTGAGTAGAGATAGATATCGTCGTTCTTCAGAGGCAGCAGATAGTGCTTCAGGGCATAGTCGCGCTCCACGATGACGGTCTCGCTCCAGCCTGTCACTTCAGCGTCGCGGGGATCGTTCTTGGTGTAGTCGAAGTTACCCACGCGCTTGAACTCCTGACGGGTCTTCACATTGTACGGATACTCCGTGAGCAGCAGCCAGCGCTGCAGGTCGTTCCAACGGAATCCCTCGAAAGCCAGCTCGCAGGCACGCTCGCGGCGAACCTCGTCCATGAACTTGTTCTTGTCCATCAGGTACTTCTCAGCCACATGACCGGCACCTACGCGGTCGCGGAGCAGATTGATGGCATCGACAGCAGCACGCTGGCACTTGTTGTTCTTATAGGCAGGACCTTGAATGGCGGCACCGGCCTCGGCATACATCAGGTAGATATCGGCCACGCGCATGTAGGGCAGATAGGTCTGCAGAGCACCACCCCAGTTGTACATACCGTCGTAGCGGTTGCACTGGTGGGGCACCAGCTTCTGGCAGAAATAGCCGGTACGGCTACCGTTGGCCGAACGGGCGGGGTCGCCTGTGGGAACCATGTTACCGCCAGTGAACATCTCCAGATACTGGAAGGGCTTGTCGTCGTTACCCGGTGTGGTGTTGAGGAACTTGAATCCGTCGAACATAATGTCGTGGTAGAAACGGGGGTCACGGTCCTTGAACGGGTGAGTGGGATCGAAGCCCGACTCGGGATCGTCGAGAGGCAGACCGTTGGCCATGCCGTAGGCATAATTGATGTAGTTGGCAGTCGGCATGTGGATGATAGCGTCGTGCTCTACCAGGTTGTTCACCTTCGGACCCCACAGCTTAGTGAAGTTCCAGTTCGAACCGTTGATGTCGGGCATCGGGCCACGCATGATGGCTTCTACCGATCCTGGCATCTTCCAGCTCTGGCCAGTGGTGTAGAAAATATCCGAGAAGCAAGAGTTGGCACTCTTGTCGGCCTCGTGGTTGTAAATGTCGCTATACTTGAACTCAGCCAGCGAGTAAGGAGTTCTGCCGCTCTCAATTTCGGCAATGGCCTCGGCCAGTGCGTCGGCAGCACGTCCGGCGAGCTCTGTGTTATACTGATAGGTTACACCGCTCTTGGCAGCACCCGTCTGTGCACCCTTCTCGTTCAGTGGTGAAGCGGCCCACAGCAGCACCTTGCCCAGATAGCCCAGTGCACACACCTTGGTGATGCGCAGGTCGTTCTTGCCCAGCGTCTTCTTACCCACGGTGGTGTTATCCCAGTTGTCGGGCAGCAGGTCGGCAGCAGCGCGGAAGTCCTCGGCGCAGCGCAGGGCGCACTCCTGGAACGACAGGCGCGGCAGGTCGAACGGGCCGTCGGCGGGAATCACATGGTCTACATAAGGCATACCGCCAAACCATACAATCATCTCCTCGTGCCACCAGGCGCGCATAAACAGTAGCTGACCCTTGATGAGGTTCTTCTCTTCCTGTGTGGCATTGGTCAGTTTGTCAATGTTCTCCAGTCCGAGGTTCATCTTACGAATCACATACCAGGCATGCTCGAGCGAGTGAGCAAACTTATCGTTAGAGGTCGAGTTCAGGCTGCCACTGCCACGGTGCAGGAAGCTCTGGTCGTTGCTATACCAGTTGCGGTAGTCGCCCAGGTCGAAGTGTGCAGTGACGTGCGAGTCACCACCACCGGTGTTCATGATTTCGTCCTCACCCCAGTTGAATGTGCAGCACCAGAAGTTGGACTCTTTATTGGGAATACAGTTGTAGGCCTCCTCTACGAAACCCTGGAAGTTGGTGAAGTTCATGAACGCCATCTCCGGATTCACGTCAGAGTCGGGCTCCTTGTCCAGGTAGTCGGCGCAAGACACCGATCCGAGTGCAAGCGACAAGGCTGCCATCCCCATGAAAATATATTGATTGAATAACTTTTTCATTGCTCTTCTCATTTTTTACAGATTGAACTTTACACCAAAGTTGATACGCTTCACGGTAGGATAAGCACCTGTTGCACCGCCGTTACTTGAGAAGTTCGACTCGCGGTCGTCGGGCATGCGGGTCCACAACCAGAGGTTGTTACCGCTGACGAACACCTTCAGGTCTTTCACGCCCAGCTTGTGAATCCAGGGCTGTGTGAAGGTGTAGGCAATCTCTACGTTCTTCAGACGGATATAGCTACCGTCGCAAAGATACTGCGTACCATAATAATAAGTAGGCTTAGAGTTGAAGCGCGGAGTCAGCACGTCGGCATTATAATGATCAGTGCTCCACCATGTGCCCTGGTCGTAGACATTGGCCAGCATGGGGTCGGAGAGGCTGATCATGGTCACGTCGCGGGTCACGTTGGTCACGCCATAGAACTGAGCGAAGCAGCTGAAGCCCTTCCACTCGAAACCGATGGTGGCGTTGTAGGTGTTCTGCGGAGTGCCAGTATAGCCGTAAGGCACATTATCGTTGCTGGAGATGACACCGTCGCCGTCGAAGTCAACGATATAGTAGTCGCCAGGCAGCTTCTGGTTGTCGCTGCTGTCGTGTGCGGGCGAACCATAGATGTCGTCGTAGGTCTGCATCATACCTTTGTCGAGGTAAGAGTGCGTCTGTCCGATAGAGAATCCTGCCTGCTTCATGTAGCTGGGCAGCAGCGGCTGGTCGTCGCGCTTCTTGATGGTGTTCTCTGCATGGGTCATGCTGGCATTGGCCCAGAAGCGCATGCCGTTGTTGATGACCTTGTTGAAGCGGATCTCAAACTCATAACCCTTGGTGGTTACCTCACCCAGGTTCACTACCGACGGGCTCTGGCCGAAGTAAGTAGGCACAACGTGCGAGCCTGCCACCAGAATGTCGACACGCTTGTCGCGGAAGAGCTCAATGGCACCGGTGAACAGACCGCCAAACAGTCCGTAGTCAAGACCGATGTTGGTCTTCTTCACGGTCTCCCACTTCACGTTGGGGTTACCTACGGTAGCCTCACGATAGAATACGTAGGGCGAGCCGCTGGTCGAGAGGTCGGCAGCATTGAATCCCTGTGTGGGATAAACGTCGAGCGATGTGCGGCCACCATAAGCCCACTGTGTCATATAGAGGAAGCGTGCACCGATGTTATCGTCACCAATCTCACCGTAAGAGGCACGCAGTTTCAGCATGTCTACAATATGCTTCTCGCGCAAGTGGCGCATGAAGGGCTCCTCGCTGATCATCCAGCCGATAGCTCCTGAGCTGAAGAAGGCCAGACGGTTGTCTTTCGAGAACTGCTCCGAACCGTTGTAGGCACCGTTGTACTCGAGGAAGTATCTGCCGGCATAAGCATAAGTGGTACGGAATACCCAGTCCTGGCGATAGTGAGGAATCTCACTACCTCTACCATATTGCTGGCGGCTGAAGAGTCCCATGGCAGTCACGTCGTGCTTGCCGAACTCGCGCGCCCAGTTGAGCTGCAACTGGTAGTTCAGGTTGCGCTGTGTGGCCCAGTTGTTCACGTTACCGCCCTGTGTGCTCCACTTGTTACCCATGGTATAGTCGAAGCGGTCGTAACCCTCGTAAGGCTGCTTGTAGTTCACGGCACCTGTCTCGGGGTCAATCCACTTCAGCTGCGGGTCATTATAAAGGTCGGCAATACCGCGGCGGTCCTCACGGAACACGTTGTCCCATGAAATCATGCCACGGAAACTCAGTCCCTTGGTGATGAAGTCGAGTTGCTGCTCGAGCACGAAGTCGGTGTTGATGCGTGTGGTAGTGATTTCCTGCACACCACCGATGCTGGAGGTCTGTGCCGAGTTGCTCACGTTGGTAGAACCGGGCAGGTAACCCCATGAGCCATCGCTATACTGTGGCAGGAAGGCGTCGGGCGAGATGTTGTACACACCAGCCCACATCTGCGACATCTGCCAACCCAGCGAAGAACCGCTGTCCCACTCGTAACCACGCTCCCATGGTGACTTCTGCTTACCGTTCGATCCGGCTATGTTCACCTTGAACACAGTGGTCTTGGTGATGTTGAAGTCGAGGTTTGAGCGTACGTTCACACGGTTGAACGAGATGCTACGGTCGTAGTGACGGCCGGTGGGGAAGCTCTTAAAGAGGTCGCTCTCTGTCATGAAGTCTACGCTGGCGAAGTATTTCACAAACTTCGTACCACCGCTGACGTTCAGGTTGGCGTTGTACGACATGGCGTAGTCCTTGAACATCACGTCCTGCCAGTCCACATTCGGATAGCGCTCGCGCTGCTCCACGGTGGTCTGGTTGCGATAGTTCTGGATGAAGCTCATGGGCTTCATGTAGGCAAAGCTCTCGGGATTGAGGTTCAGCTCGTGCTCTACAGCCATGTTACGGGCCACCATAGCGTCGTAAGAGTCGTACTTATCGGGCAGCTTCGATGGAATCTTCATCACGGCGTTGGCCGAGACACCAATCTGAGCCTTGCCCTCAGCACCACGCTTGGTGGTAATCAAGATCACACCGTTAGCACCTTTCACACCATACACGGCAGTGGCCGATGCGTCTTTCAGCACTGAGATGGTAGCAACCGACTGGATATCGACGCTCGACATGGGGCGCTCGATACCGTCGACCAGTACCAACGGGGCTGAGTTGTTCCACGACGAGGCACCACGGATGACAATCTGCGGCTCTTCCTCACCAGGGATACCCGATGAGGCTGTCGTAATCACACCTGGCAAGTTACCGGTCAGGGCTGCTCCGATGTCGGTGATACCTGCTGCGCGCTGCAGCGTCTCACCCGTTGTCTGGGTGATGGCACCTACCACGGATGCTTTCTTCTGCTGACCGTAACCCACAACCACCACCTCGTTGAGCTGGGTGTTGTCGTTCAGTACTACATTAATCACACGCTGCTTTCCCACCACAATCTCACGCGAGGTCATGCCCACATACGTGAAGACCAGTGTAGCAGCTTCAGACGGAACCTTCAACGTAAAATTACCGTCGAAGTCAGTCACGGTACCTAGTGCGGAGTTACCCTTCACTATGACCGTGGCACCGATGAGCGGTTCCGCATTTGCATCTTTGACCGTTCCTTTGACCGTGATATCCTGGGCATAAAGCGTCGAGCTATAAGCCATGAGCATCAAGATCGCAAGAAAGGTCTGTCTGATCAATTGCTTTGTTTTTTTCATTTTGTCAGATTTTGATTCATAGATATTTACATGTTATTTTAGGATTTTGTTATTTTCCGATGCAAAGATAGTGGGTTATTTTGTCTTGGCGTTTGCCGGTTGTAACACGGTTTTTATTATTTGTAACACTTTTTTAAAATCGTTGTTTTACCGTTGCTAAACACTTGTTTTACTATATTAACACCTTTTGCGGGCCGTGCCATGCGCTGTCCGCCCAGCGTGTAGTATTCGGTCAGCACCACCTCGCCGTTCTCCACGCTGACGATGGCCGAGGGCGTCTGTCCGTCGTCGCTCAGGTACACCTCTTTTATATATATAGGGTTGCCGCCGTAGGTCCAGAATCCTGCGATGTAGATGTGCGAGGGGTCCACGTCGTGGTCGAACTGTGTGCAGGCATCATCCTTGTAGGCTTTCATCTGGTGCAGGTCGATGACCAGTTTGGTGGCATTGCCAAAGCTTACCCGATAGGGCGACGTCCAGTAGTTGTTGTTGTCGAACAGACGGAATGAGGCACCGCACGACTGAGTCTGCTTTAGCTCCACCACCAGATATTTCCATTTTGAAAGGTCGGCCCCCTGCGGATACTGCCAGCCGCCAAAGCCGTACTTTCCGGTGATGAGGCATCCGGTGGCCTCGTCGAAACTACCCTGCTCCCAGATGTTGGGGTTCACCTCGTCGTTGGTGAGCGCAAAGAGTGGAGCCTCCTTGATTTCGGGACCATAGCCCTCCTGGTTGATCAGATCGCTGTACTCCTGCGAGGCATAATACTCGTACCAGCCGTAGCAGGGGCGCGGACAAGCCTCGGGGTCGGTCAGGAAGGTGTTGCCGTCGGGGGCGCTGGGGTCGTACTGTGCCAGCAGCTCGCCGCCGGTAAAGAGCAGCCAGCTCACATTACATGTCTCGTCGACAATTCGGTGGAAATTAGCTCCAAACCCTGTCCCGCCTGCTGTACCAGTACTGGCGAAAGCAAAGGAACAGCGCGTGTCGAACACCTCATTTCCCTGAGCATCCTTATGCGATGGACTATATTTCTTCGGTCCCCAGTCCATCTCGGTCACAACGACGGGGTTGGTCACGGCCACCGGCATGATCTGTGCATCCCAGCCGCGCTTGAAATCACGATAAGTGACATTTACCTCACCTTCGTGTCCACTATTATACCATCCGGGATAGCAGTGGACGGCATAGCCGATGTTCTCGCCCTTGATGGGATATTTGGCAAAACCGGCGTAATTCGACTGATAGCCCAGTCCGGGCACGAGCAGTATGTTGTTGCAATAATGGCGCATGGTGTCCACTATTTCCTGGAAATAGGCCGTCATCTGCTCATCGCCGGCCTGCGTGCCGTCACTATTATATATATGTATAGGCTCGTTGGCCAGCTCGAACATCACCGCTCCGTTGTTCCTGAGCTTCGGGCGCTGGGCCACATAGCGCCACACCTTCAGCAGGTATTTCTGATAGTCATCACCCACACGGATGCCCTCGGGGCATACGCCGGGCGGGCGCATCACCACATAGAGTCCTTTGCTGATGGCATATTCGGCCATGGGGATGAACACCTTGTCGAGATACGTGCGGAAGCGGTTGAAGTCGAAAGCCGAGATGTCGTTCTCGCCAGTGGTCTGCTTCCCGGGCGTGTTCGACCAGTAGGGATCCATGTGCTGGCGCACGAAGGTCATCTTCCATCCAGCCTTCATAATGCCGTCGATGATGCCCTTGTTATAGTTCAGGCATCCGTCCACGTCGTAGTTGGTCCATTTCGTGCCTTGTTCGTTGAACCATGGGCTGAACGTCTGTGCAAATCCGTGCAGGTTGTGTCGCTTGCCATTGGCATCGACCAGGAAGGGCCCCTCCACATGCAGGGGCGACAGGCTCTCGTTTTGCGCGCTGATGGTTGTATGTGGCAACGCAGCAATGATGAGCAGTAACAGCGAAATGCGTAATCTTTTCATTTATATATATTGTTTTGTTTATTGCTTAGGGTTGCGAGGTTTCGGGATTTCGATATGTCGATATGTCGATATTTCGATGTGTCGATGTGTCGATATTTCGATATTTCGTTATTTCGATATCTCGATATGTCGATGTTTCGATGTTTCGATGTTTCGAGAAATCATCCTCCATTACGATAGCTAATCATACTTTTCACTTTTCACTTCTCCCTTCTCACTTGAAAAAGTTTGCAGGAGGGTGAATCACATCAGCCTCCTGCCCAAAATTGAATTACTAACCATAACTAACCTAAAAAACTTTTGCAAATGTAGCCTTATATACGCACACGTACAAATATTTGTGTTACATGCATTTTATTTTTTGTAACAATCCTTTGGAGGTGTCATCTAAATATGCTATCTTTGCAAATAGTTTGTAACATACCATAAAAACATCATGCGTAAAGTTCTATTGCATATCATTACTTTGCTGCTCGTCTCGAATGCCATGGCGCAAACGGGAAAATTGTTTAATGCAGACAACCAGCTGTCCAGCAATTTTGTCTCACAGGTGTTCCAAGACCACGACGGATTCATATGGGTGGCCACACGCAACGGACTCAACCGCTACGACGGCTACCAGTTCCGCATCTTCAAGAAGGAAGACGAGCGGTCGGGACTCAATGGCAACTACATCAACTGCATCGCGCAGAGCAGCAAGGGCACACTCTTCATCGGCAACAACTATACCGTGCAGACCTACGACGGCGCCCGCTTTCACGACTTCCAGATGAAAGACAGCAACGGCAAGCCCGTCAGCACCTATATCCACCACCTCATGCAAAACAGCAAGGGCGAGATGCTGGCCTGCACATCGGGCTTTGGCATCCTGCGGCTCAACGAGCAGACGGCCACCGGACAGACCGACCCGCAGCTCGGCGCCGGCGAGAGATTCGTGCGTTTTGCCATGGAAGACACGCGCGGACGCTTCTGGATTGTCACCGAGACCAAAGGCATCGTGCTCGTAGAGGGCAACCACCGCACACGCTTCTTCCACAACGACCCGCATAAGTCGATGCTCTGCGAAATACGACAAGACTATAAGGGCAATATCTATGCCGCCATCAATGGCACTGGCGTCTATCGCTTCGACGACCAAAGACGGCAGTTCCTCTTTATCGACAAAACGGCCGGACTGCCCGTCAACACCTTCTGCACGGCACGCGACGGACGGCTCATCCTCGGTTGCGACGGCCGTGGCATCATGGTCTACAATCCTGAGACCGACCAGATGGTGAGCAACCCTTTCTATAGCAACGAGCTCGACATGACCAAGAGCAAACCCATGTCCATCCTCGAAGACCGCAACGGCAACATCTGGATATGCCTGCTCCACAAAGGACTCTTCATGCAGCCCAAGGCCAAGATGGACTTCGGATATATGGGCTATCGTATGGGCGACCGCAACATCATCGGGTCGAACGGCGTCTCTAGCACCCTCATCGACAGCCACGGCCGCATCTGGGTGGGCACCGACAAAGACGGACTCTACCTCATGGATGCCAGCCGCTCTTCTGCCCGGCACATTACCCACGGTCCCAGTACTATCCTCGCCATGGCTGAGGATGCCCGTGGCCGCATCTGGCTGGGCTCTTACAATGAGGGCTGCGGATGGATCGACCCCGTCACCAGCCAGTGGCACCCCGTCGACCTGCAGCTGGGCAGTAACAATGTGAGCGTCTTCTCGCTGGCCGCGGCCAGCAACGGCGACGTGTGGATAGCCACCATGGGCTCCGGACTGGTGCGGCTCAACATCCATGGCGGACCGCTGCGCGTCTACTCCATGCACGATGGCGCCGACAACAACCGCAAGGTGAACAGCATTCCTAACAACTTCCTCAGCAAGGTGTGCCTCTCGCACGACGAGAAGCGCCTCTTCGTGGCCTCTTCCATCGGCCTCTGCTGCTACGATATTGCCCGCGACAGCTGGCTGACCACCTTCGGCGTCAACTGTCCCAACCACAACACCTTCATGCGCACCGTCTATGCCGATGCCAGCGACAAGGTGTGGGCTGGCACCAACGACGGACTCTACTGCTACGACCTGCGCACCCGTACTGACCGCTACTACACCACCAACGACGGACTCTCCGACAATGGCATCGCCTCCATCGTCAGCGACCGGAAGGGCAACCTCTGGATGGGCACCAACCACGGCCTGTGTTGCTTCGAGCCCCAGCAGCTCACCTGCACCAGCTATTATGTTGACAATGGCCTGCAGGGCAGCGAGTTCAGCGACGGAGCCGTCAGCATCGACGCCCAGGGCATGCTGCTCTTCGGCGGCACTGGCGGCATCAGCTGGTTTAATCCTGCCGATGTCAAGCCGCAGGCATGGAAGGCCCATGTCTATCTCACCAGTCTCATCATGGGCAACACGCCCGTCACCACCGGCGTGAAGTCGGGCGTCTATACCGTCACCGACAGCCTCGTCATCAACTCCACCCGCTTCGACCTCAGCTACGACGACAACTCGTTCACCCTGCAGTTCTCCACCTTCACCTACGACAATCCCGAGCACATCACCTATCTCTATAGCATCAACGACGAGAAGTGGATACCCCTGCAGACGGGCGTCAACGAGATTACCTTCAGCCGTATGGCCCCAGGCACCTACCACTTCCGTGTCAAGGCCATGAGCAACCAGCAGGAAACCAGCATCCGCACGTTCACCGTCAAGGTGCACGCCCCCTGGTATGCGTCCACCTGGGCATGGATAGCCTATCTGCTGCTGGCAGCCCTCGGCGCATGGCTCTATGCCCGCAGCCGCCAGCGCAAGCTGAAAGACCAGCTGCGCCTGCAAGAGCATATCCATGCCGAGCAGATGGCCGACGCCAAGCTGCGCTTCTTCATGAACATCAGCCATGAGATACGCACCCCTATGACGCTCATCGTCACACCCCTGCAGACGCTCATCAAGCAAGACAAAGAACCGCAGCGCCAGAGCCTCTACGAGACCATGCGCCGCAATGCCGAGCGCATTCTCGGACTCATCAACCAGATGATGGACCTGCGGAAAATCGATAAGGGACAAATGCAGATGCAGATGCGCGAGACCGACCTCATCGGCTTTGTCGATGACATCCACACCCTCATCGCCCAGCAGGCCAAGGCCAAGAACATACAGTTTGGCTACGACCACGACGCCGACGTGCTGCCCGTATGGATTGACCGCAGCAACTTCGACAAGGTGGTGGTCAACATCCTCTCCAACGCCTTTAAGTTCACCAAGCCCGGCGGCATCGTCAACATCAAGGTGACCCACGACGACAGCCATGCCGTCATCACCGTCTACGACAATGGCGAGAAGATTCCCGACGATAAGCTCAAACGCATCTTCGACCGTTTCTACCAGCTGCCGTCCACAGCCACCGACCGCAATACCGGCACGGGCATCGGCCTCGACCTCACACGCTCGCTCGTAGAGATGCACCACGGCACCATCGAGGCGCACAATGTCGTCGATGGCGACGGATGCGAGTTCATCGTCACCATCCCGCTGGGCCATGCCCACCTGCAGCCCGATGAGATGCTGGCTGCCGACATACAGGAACCGGCCAAGGAGACTGCCCTTATCGTTGAGACACCCGACGAGCCCGACGAGCCGGTGCCACTGGAGAACAGCAAGCGCCGGCGCACCATCGTCATCGTCGAGGACGACGACGAGATACGCACCTTCCTCAGTGCCGAGTTGCAGGGCAACTACGACGTGGTGGAGGCCGCCAACGGACTGGAGGGCATGAGAGAGACGCTCAAGAGCGTGCCCGACCTGGTCATCTCCGACATTATGATGCCCGAGATGGACGGCAACACCCTCTGCTCGAAAATCAAGTCCAACCCACAGACCAGCCACATTCCCGTCATCCTGCTCACTGCCAAGACGCGCGACGAGGATCAGCTCGAGGGATTAGAGACGGGTGCCGATGCCTACATCGTGAAGCCGTTCAATATGGACATTCTGCGCCGCACCATCATCAACCTCATCAGCCGCCAGGAGATGCTCCGGTTGAAGTATGGCCGCAACGACATGCTCGAAGAGCAGGTCGACGATGTGCAGATGAAGTCGCCCAACGACAAACTGCTTGAGCGCGTGATGAACGTCATCAACAAGAACATCAGCAACTCCGACCTCAGTGTCGACTATATTGCCGACGAGGTGGGCATCAGTCGTGTGCACCTCCACCGCAAGATGAAAGAGCTGACGGGTCAGACGCCCCACGACTTCATCCGCAACATCCGTCTGAAACAGGCCGCCCAGCTGTTGGCCAACCACAGCATGAACATCACCGAGGTGATGTATGCCTGCGGCTTCAACAACTCCGCTTCCTTCTCCACCATTTTCAAGAAGTTCTACGGCGTCTCTCCCCGTGACTACATGCGCGAGCACGCCAAGTAAAACGGAAAGAAATAAGAGAAAGAAATAAATATCAGGAAACCAATTCCTATAATATGAATAATTTCAGCCACAATTTTTTATAATATAATTTTTGTCTTCCCCGATTATTATATTCATTTGTGGCTGAAATTATTCCTATTTTTCGCTACGCTCAAGGCGCTCTTCACATTTCTTTCTAAACCCCATTTCTTTCCAAAAAAAGCATCAATTTCCAATTTGTTATGAAATTACACTTCAATTTGTTAGCAAATTACACATCAATTTCTTAAGAAATCGCACATCAATTTGTTAACAAATCGCATCTTAATTTCTTAACAAATCGCATCTTAATTTGTTAACAAATGGTTTATAGCCATAGTGGTTCATTCTCCCAACCGCGAGGGAACCCCATTGCATTAGTGTCAATCGAAGGGTAAGCAGAAAGCAAGGCTTCCATCTTTGCCTTCATATCGTTGTTCGGCGATATGATATTCAGGAAATATTTGATGATACAAAGATCAAAGTAGATGCGTAGCGAATCTGTAGGAAGAGTTATCCAGTTACCCACTATGCGATGGGGAAGCATAGGACGGATGGTGTTCTGCTTATTCCATACCCGGGCATGGTGGCAACAGGAATTACGGGTCAAGGTTATTATGGTAAGCCACGATACAAAAGGAGCTACTTGCAAACCAAATCTTTGAGCAATTCTCTTTTTGATTCGGGTTACCTTGATGTTGTTGAATATGTTGGTGATGACGCCGAAGGGGAGCACTTCAGCTAAAATCCATGCTGGAGGGTATGCATCAGAATAAGTCTGCTTGAAGTGGACGATGAAATCCTCGCGCGAACGATGAAGTTCTGCATCAATCAAGTCTATCGTGTGACGAAACTTTCC
>JAGBLC010000217.1 GCA_017635615.1 Prevotella sp. | reverse complement strand
GGACGACGACGTGCTCGATGCACCATTCGGGCAACAAAAGGAGATAGACGCTGAAGGCGATCTCGCCTGTCCGCACATTGCAGCGCCCCCATCGCGACGTCATCGTCTTGATGACATAGCCCGAGGGGCGGACGCCCATCAGCTTGGTATAGCGGGTGCATAGCGGCTTGACGATGGCCAACAGCCGATCGGCGGCTTCGTTGCACTGCTCGCGCGTCTGCAGGGGCAGCTGGTGGAAGAAGTCGTATTGCTGCTTCTGCCGCTCGTATGTACTCTTGCGCGCCTGCGCGATCCATTCTTTATTGTCGTTGATAAACTTCATCACGGTGTCGCGTGGTGTCCCGATGGGAGCCGAGACATGCACATCGCCGTTCTTGACGATGCGCATAGAGAGCCGCTTGGTGCGCCGATAAGTGATTTCAATGGCCATAGCTAAACTGTTTTCTGGCCGCAAAGGTAATGCTTTTTCCTGAAAGCAAGTCTTTTTGACTGAGGAAAATCCTCTAAAAAATCGAAAAAACGGATGATATAACATAAATAATTTTGCCGTGTGAGAAAGTTGTGCTAACTTTGCAAGCTAAACAGTTACACGACAGAATAACATGAAAGTAAGAGTCATCAACAAAGGCCATCAGCCATTGCCTGCCTACGCCACACCGCAGAGTGCAGGAATGGACCTCAGGGCCAACCTCGAAAGCCCGGTGGTGCTACAGCCGATGGAGCGTCGGCTCATCCCCACCGGGCTGTATATTGCCTTGCCCGAAGGCGCTGAAGCACAGGTACGGCCGCGCAGCGGACTGGCCCTGAAGCACGGCATCACCGTGCTGAACAGCCCCGGAACCATCGATGCCGACTACCGCGGCGAGGTGGGTGTGCTGCTCATCAACCTCTCGCAAGAGCCGTTCACCGTCAACGACGGCGAGCGCATCGCGCAGATGATCATTGCCCGGCACGAACAAGCCGAGTTCTGCCTCGTCGAAGAGCTCGACGAGACACTTCGCGGCGCTGGCGGATACGGGCATACGGGGGTGAAATGAGAATGAAGAACGACGAACGAAAATTGAAGAATGAGGAATGAAGAATCAGTGAGAACATGGATGCTGGAGGCATGGCTTTGTCTTTGCATCCTGACGCTATGTGGTTGTACGTCAGTCAGAAAGGCTTCTCAACGACAGCCCGACAGACCCCGACTGTCGTACAACGACGAGCAGCGCTTCAAGTATTTCTACCTCGAAGCCGTCAACCAGCAGAACCTGGGCAACTACGACGCCGCCTTCGACCTCTATCGCCACTGCCTCGACATCGACCCTAACGCCGCGGAAGTCTACTTCGCCCTGTCGGCCTACTATGCCGAACTGGATGCCGACTCTACGTCGCTCGCCCTGATGCAGAAGGCCGTCGACCTCGACAGCGACAACGATATCTACCTGGAGCGACTGGGAATCACACACATCAACGCCAACCAGTTCACTGAGGCAGCCCAATGCTACGAGCAGCTCTTCCAGCGCGACAAGAGCCGCAGCGACGCGCTCGGAGTGCTGCTGCAGCTCTACAACCAGCTGCGCGACTACGACAAGATGATAGCAACGCTCAACCGCCTCGAACAGGTGGACGGCAGCAGCGAGCAGCTGACGCTGTCGAAGATGCGCGTCTATGCGATGCTCGGCGACAAAGACCGCGAGCTCGAAGAGCTGCAACAACTGGCCGAGAAGCATCCCAACGACCTCAACTATCGCGTGATGATGGGCAACTGGCTGCTGCAGAACAGCAGGGCCGATGAGGCACTGCAAGAATACGAGCACGTGCTCGCCACCGAACCCGACAACCAGGCTGCACAGGTGTCGATGCTCGACTACTACCATGCCGTCGGCGAAGACTCGCTGGCAAACGCGCTGCAAGAGCAGTTGCTGGTCAATCCGAAGACGAGCTTGGACACGAAAATAAGCCTGATGCGGCAGGTGGTAGCCGAGAACGAGCAGAACGGAGGCGACAGCACGCAGGTGATTGCCGTCTTCCAGCGCATTCTCGACGAACCGCAGCACGACAGCGACATGCTGGAACTCTATGCGGCCTATATGCAACTGAAGAAGATGCCGCAAGACAGCATCAACCAGGTATGGCGCGAGGCGCTCCGCCTGACACCCGACAACGCCGGCGTCCGTCTGCAACTGGCACAAGCGCTGTGGGCCGACGAGGCATACGGCGACGTGGCACAACTCTGCGAAGAGGGGACGGAGTACAATCCCGACGAGATCGGGTTCTACTATTTCCTCGGTCTTTCCTACCTGCAGAAGGACGACGACGATGCCACGCTCGACGCAATGCGCCGTGGCGTAAGCCAGATTGACGAGGACTCTAATCCGGACATCGTCTCCGATTTCTATGCCATCATGGGCGACGTGCTACACCGCAAGGGGCAAGACCTGGAGGCTTTCGCTGCCTACGACAGCTGTCTGCAATACAAACCCGACAACTACGGCTGTCTGAACAACTATGCCTACTATCTCAGCCTGCGCAACGAAGACCTGCAGAAGGCCGAGCAGATGAGCTACCGCACCATCAAGGCGGAGCCTGCCAATGCCACCTTCCTCGACACCTACGCCTGGATTCTCTTCCAGCAGGAACGCTACACCGAGGCCGCCATCTACATGGAGCAGGTGCTGCAGAACGACTCCGTGCCGTCGGTCGATGTCCTGGAGCATGCCGGCGATGTCTATGCCAAGACCGAGCAGATGGACAAAGCCGTAGAATTCTGGCAGCGCGCCGTCGATGCCGGTGGCGACTCGAAGGTGCTCATCCGCAAAATCAAACTTCGTAAATACATTAAATAATATAGAATATGAAACGTTCGTATAGCAAGATAGCATTCAACCTTCTCGCCGGTTGCCTGATGGCAGCCGCCCTCACCTCGTGTGGCACGAAGAAAGCCGCCCTCAACACCCAACACCCAACCCCCAACACCCAGCCCTCAACACCCGATGCCCAACCGTCAACAGCCAACACCCAGTTCGTCAAGAAGGTGTACGACAACGCTGTCTATGCCAAGAACATCACGGCGAAGATCGACTTCAACATCATGCGAGGCGACAAGGAGATCAGCGTGGGCGGCAAGCTGCTGATGCGGCGCGACGAGGTGATACGCATCCAGCTCAACGTTCCGCTCATCGGCATGGAGGCCGGAAGGCTGGAGTTCACCAAGGATTATGTGCTCATCGTTGACCGCATCCACTCCGAATATGTCAAGGGCGACTACAACCAAGTGGACTTCCTGAAGAACAACGGACTCAACTTCCATGCGCTGCAGGCGCTGTTCTGGAACCAGCTCTTCGTGCCGGGACAGACAAAAGTGACCGACGACATGCTCAAGCTGTTCTCTGCCGAAATACTCAACAGCCAACAGCCAACACCCATCACCCTCGAAAAAGACAACATGAAGTACACGTGGCTGGCCGACAGCCAGACGGGACTCATCCAGCGCGTTGACGTTGACTACAACAGCAAGTCGAGCGGCTCCACTCATGTCAGCTGCGAATATGCCGACTTCAAGGCAATGGGCGTCAAGTCGTTCCCCAACAGCATCACGCTCAACATGCAGACAACGGCACAGCTGCCCGCAGGGACAAAGAAAATGCCGAAGAGCATGAAGCTCGGCATCAAGATGAAGAGCGTAGACAACGACAGCAAATGGGACGCCTTCACCACCGTATCGAAGAAGTACAAGCAGGTGAGCGTAGACGATGTCTTGAAGAAAATCATGAGCATGTAAGCATAGACGATGTTCTGAAAACCATGAGTTTGTAAGCGTATGAAAAGACTCCTCATCATCCTCATAGCAGCCCTTGTCTGTCTGGCATCCACCGATGCACAGACCAAAAAGGCTTCCTCCACCCAGAAAAAGACGGCCACCACCCAAAAGAAGGCCACCACCACCCAGAAGAAAACCACCACCAAAAAGTCTTCCTCGGGTTCAGTAAGTAGTCGCACCACGACGACATCTTCCACGAAGAACAAAAAGGGGAAGGGCAAGAAAGCCGCCACCCCCACCACCAACGAGATAAAGGGCTTGCAGAACCAGCGGGCTGCCTTGCAGAAGAAGATAAAGGAACAGGAACAGCTCCTGCAGAAAAACCGTGCCACCGTCAAGGAGCGCCTCAACACGCTGATGGTCATCAACAGCGAGATAGGACAGCGGCAGAAGTCGATAGAGGAGATACAGAAGGACATCACAGGCATCGAGGGGAACATCGACCTGCTCAAGACGCAGCTCGAAACCTTAGAGAAACAGCTCGACGAGCGCAAGGAGAAGTATATCAAGAGCCTGCGCTATATGGCGCGCCACCGCTCTATCCAGGATCAGCTGATGTTCATCTTCTCGGCTAAGAACTTCACCCAGATGTACCGCCGACTGCGCTTCGTGCGCGAATATGCCGCCTATCAGCGGGCTCAGGGCGAACTGGTGAAGGCCAAGCAGGAACAGATAGCCAGCAAACATGCCGAACTGGAAAAGCAGAAAGGGCAGAAGGCTTCGCTCCTGAACAAGGGAAAACAAGAACAGGCTGCCCTGCAGGTGAAGCAGACCGAACAGCAAGAGATGGTCAACACGCTGCAGAAACAGCAGAAAACCATACAGGGCATCATCGACGATCAGAAGAAGAAAGACGCGCAGCTGAACGTTGAGATCGACCGACTGGTGGCCATCGAGGTGGCCAAAGCCAAGGCGCGTGCCGAAGAGGAGGCACGCAAGAAGGCCGCTGCCGAGGCCGCTGCCAAGAAGAAGCGGCAGGAAGAGCTGGCACGCAAGAAGGCAGAAGCCGAGAAAGCAGCCCGTGAGAACGAGCGCCGCATAGCCGAAGCGAAGGAGCGGGAGGCGAAAGCGAAGGCAGCTGCTAAGGCCGCTGCCAAGAAGAGCGAGGCCGAAAAGGCAAAGGCTGAGAAGGCTGCCAATCAGGCTCGTGCCGACCGTGAGGCAGCCGAACTGAAGGCAAAGGTGGACCGCGAGCGGCACACCAAGGAGGTGAAAGAGGCTACGAAGAAATCGAACGAGGCAGCCATGATGACCAGCACCGACCGCAAGCTCAGTTCCAACTTCGAGAGCAACCGCGGCCGACTGCCCATTCCCATCACGGGCAGCTATCGCATCGTATCGCACTACGGACAATATAACGTGGAAGGACTGCGCGGTGTGACGCTCGACAACAAGGGTGTCAACATCAAGGGCAACCCCGGTTGTCAGGCACGCGCCATCTTCGACGGCGAGGTGAGCGCGGTGTTCAACTTCCAAGGCTCCAACGTCGTCATGGTGCGACATGGCGGATACATCTCTGTCTACTGCAACCTGAGCAGCGTCAGCGTCTCTCGCGGGCAGCATGTCTCAGCACGGCAGGCCCTCGGTACGGTGGGCTCGGACAACATCCTGCAGTTCCAGCTGCGCAAGGGAAACACCAAGCTCAACCCAGAGTCGTGGCTCGGACGATAGTAGGCAAACAATGAATCACATCATTTCATTTTATTATTATCACCATTTATCAAACAAAACTTATGAGAATCCTCTCTACACTTCTCATGTTGGCAGCCGCAGCCACACTAACGGCTTCGGCCGACAATGTTACGGAGCAACAGGCGCTGACGATAGCGCAACAGTTTGTCAACCGCACCCCACACGCTGAAGGGGATTGGCAATCCACCACCCCGCGAATGTTGAAAGGGAATTTGCAATCACCCACCCTGCGAATGGTCAAGAAGGCGGTCAACGCAATGGGCGAGGCCGACTATTATGTGTTCAACAAAACCGACGGACAGGGCTTCGTCGTCGTTAGTGGCGACGACCGCACCACGCCAGTATGGGCCTACAGCGACACTGACTCTTTCACGGCCGACGACATGCCGGAGAACGTTTCGTGGTGGCTCGGCGAATACCAGCGACAGTTGCAGTATCTGAGAGAGCATCCCGAGGCAGCCCGAATGCCCAAGCAGCTCTCATCGAGCGTTAGTCCGCTGATGACAACACGATGGAAACAGGGCAGTCCGTATAACGGCGAGATTCCCACCATACGCTACCCCTTAGGCACCTACAGACCCGTCGTGGGCTGTGTGGCGCTGGCAATGGCACAGATGATGAAGGCTCACAACTGGCCCGACCACGGCGAAGGGAGCCATTCTTATTCATACAGACCCGAACAGGCATCGTCGGCCAAGACTTTCTCAGCCGATTTCGAGGCCACCTACTATCAGTGGACCAGCATGAAAGACAGCTACTCCAGCTCGCAGGATGCCCCGGCTGTGGCTACACTGTGCTACCATGCCGGCGTATCGGTAGACATGCAATACAACACGGCCGACAACGGCGGTAGCGGCGCACAGATCTACGATGCCATGAAGGCGCTGCGCAACTACTTCCGCTACGACAAAGGGCTTGACCTCTACCTGCGCGACTTCTATCAGCTCGACACATGGGAACAGATGCTGCGCGACGACCTCGACCAGGGCAACCCCATCATCTATGGCGGCAGCACGGCAAACATGTACGGCCACTGCTTCGTCTTCGACGGCTACGACACCGACGGACGCTTCCACATCAACTGGGGTTGGGGCGGCGACTACAACGGCTACTTCGTCAGCAGCGTGCTCGACTCCGGACGGGCCAATGCCGACTTCAGCCATTGGCAGCAGGCTATCCTCGGTGCCAAGCCCGACTACGACGGCACAAGCACGGGAGCCGCCTTGCGACCGCTGACGGGTTATCTCATCGATCTGGGCACGCAGCAGACGCAAGTGCACGTAGGCAATAGCGTAGGACTCGTCATCGAGGGCATCACCTTCCTCGGCGAAGGTTCCTACGAGACGAACTACTGCGGCGTGAGAGTATGCACAGAAGACGAGCAGACTGTCGTCAAAGACGAATGGCAGGCCGACTGCTCCACCATGCGCATCGGCGAGAGCTACGCCATCGACGAGACAGCGGCCTTGGAGATTCCCGCCGACATAGCCGATGGAACGTATCATATCTATGCTGTCTACGCTCTCGACGACGTTGATGCAAAGAATCCCATCCGCTACCAGCGACCGCCGGAGAAGTCGCAGTACATCAAGATGGAGGTCAAGAACGGCGTGGCCTACTTCAGCGAGGGTGAGACCAATCCTGATCCGGGTCCCGAGCCGCAGACACCCACAGCCATCACCCAACACCCATCACCCATCACCCAACATCCAACACCCATCTACGACCTACAGGGCCGCATGATGCCAGACCTGCCCAAAGCACTTGGTGCCCACAACCCTTCGCAGCACGGTAAAGGCATCCGCATCATCAATGGCAAGAAGATTGTTGCGCAATAGCATCTTATCATTATACAAACTAAAGAATTATGAAACAAGACCATCACAACCCAATCGCGCAGCATGCCATCATCATGATGATGGCTGCTGCCGTCGTCATGGGCTTCAGCGCCTGTAAGACGGCTTCATCCCTTGACCTGCCGCAGACCACTCTTGCCAACGACAAGAAACCTGTGCAGATGATTCTCGACTCCGACTTCGGCAGCTCTACCGACGACCTTTTTGCACTGATGATGCTCAACCACTATATGGACGACGGCCTTGTCGACCTGAAAGGCATCGTCGTAGACAGGGAGGGCGAGAAGAACGCTGCCCTCGTGGACATCTTCAACACCTACTACGGCCATCCCGAAGTGCCTATCGGACTGGAGCGCAACGGTGTGAAAAACCCTCGCTGCTTTATCCCATACAACGGCATCTGCGACCTGAAGGATGCGCAGGGCACTCCGCTCTTCAAACGAACCGTTGACACCAGCCGCTGCCCCGAGGGGTATAAGCTCTACCGCCAGCTGCTCAGCCAGGCCGACGACAAGTCGATTGTGGTCGTGGCCATCGGTTTTGCAACGACGTTGGCCCAACTCTTTGAGTCGGGGGCCGACGAGTATTCGCCGCTGAGCGGTGTGGAACTGTTTGGGAAGAAGGTGAAGTCGGTCTACATACAGTCGGGACGCTTCGAGGCCGGTGACAGTCTGAGCGGCTACAACATGCGGGCTGCCTCCCGACAGTCGGCCATCTTCTACGACCGCCTGCCCAAGAACGTAGACCTCATCATGTCGCCCAGCAATGTAGGCGACCAGATAGACTATCTGCCGAAGGATGTGCTGGTGGACCTCTCCTATACCGAGATCAACCCCATCAAGGCCGTCTACACTCACTACACTTGCGACACCGGACAGCGCATGTGGGACACCAACTGCCTGGTGCAGGCCGTTCTGGGCGATGCCGAGTATAACCTTTCACCCCGCGGATGGGTGACATTTGTCGACCGCGGCGAGGAGTCGCTCATGCTTTTCAAGGCCGACCCGCAAGGCAACGCGCGCTACCAGCTGCCCGGCGACACCTATCTTGCCCAGCAGAAACTGATGGACATCCGACGGCACAACCGCATGAACCGCTACCCGTCGAGCTATACCATCGAGGCTCCGCAGCCTCAGCTTATCACCGATGGTGCCGTTGAATGGGTACGCCCACGCATGCAGCTGCTAAAAGACAAGTATATGGGCAGTGCAGGCAACAAGCTTGACCCCGACAATGTGCGCATGCTGTTCCGCCCGATAGGCTATGTCGGCCCCAATGCTGCCGACTATCGCGAGGCAGAGAACATCTTGGTAGGCGAGATCTATCGCTCCATGCTGCAGAAAGCTTTGAATCTGGGGAAGAAGGACGTTGTCATCGTGACTGGTCCGCCGGCCAGTGGAAAGACAACGGCCGTGAACCAGATGAAGCTGGACAAGGTGGGCCTCATCTTCGATGCTACGCTCACCGAGGGCGACCGCTTGGAACAGGCCGTCGCCCAAGCTAAGGCTGCCGGCATGGAGAAGGTGACGCTGGTGATGGTGTACAACGACGTGGTCACTTGCTTCAAGAATGACGTGGAACGGGGTAAGAACATCTGGCGCTACGCGGCTCTCGACTATCTGGTAAAAGCTTTCCGCAACAACAAAGGGCTGTTGGAGCAGATACACAACACCTATCCCGATGTAGAGATTATTCCCGTATCGTTTGCCGGCAACCAGCCGATGCAGCGAGTGAGCATCGAGGAAGCACTGAAGTGGAACCACACCGTCAGCGACAGCCAGCTGAAAGAAATGCTCAGCTATCTGCTCGACGAACTCAAGAAAGGTGCGATAGAGCCTATCCTCGCACCGTTGGCAGCAGGCAACGTCACCGCCATCCCCGGCCTGAACGACGAGAACATGGCCATTGCTCAAGAAATAGACCTGGTAGTCAAGTCGCTCATCAAGGAAAACAGAATCAGATAGACACAGTATACGAAAGCGGATTTCACGGTTCTGCTGAATCCGTGAAATCCGTTTTTCTTCGACGCAGATGCGGCGTTTACGCTATTTGAGCAATCGTGCCACGTCGGCCTCCACCTCGCTCATCGGGGCTGTAGGCTCGTAACGCTTCACGACGCGGCCCTTCTTGTCAATGAGGAACTTGGTGAAGTTCCACTTGATGTCGGGCTTCTGCCGGAAGTCGGGATCCTGTTTCTCCATCATCTCGTCGAGCAGCTTGCCAAGACGGTCGTTCAGGTCGAAACCCTGGAATCCCTGCTTTGCCTTCAGATAGGCGAAGAGCGGCTCCTGCTGCGGGCCGTTGACGTCTATCTTGTCGAACTGCGGGAAATGGACGTCGAAGTTGGCCTCGCAGAACTGGCGTATCTCCTGCGCCGTGCCGGGAGCCTGCTCGCCAAACTGGTTGCAGGGGAAGTCGAGCAGCTCGAAGCCTTGGCTATGGTACTTCTGGTAGAGGGCTTCCATTTCCTTGTATTGAGGTGTAAAGCCACAACGCGTAGCCGTGTTGACGATCAGGAGCACTTGCCCCTTGTACTGCTTGAGTGATACACTCTGGCCCACATCGTCTTTGACGGTGAAGCCGTAGACGTTCTTCTGCGCCACGGCTGTCAGGGCGCAGAACAACATCATTGCGATAAGAATCTTTTTCATTGCGTTTGTGGTTTTGGGGTTATGGGAATATCGCTGTGAAACAGCAACTTACTGAACCAGCGGGGTTACAGCCGGCCTTGCTCGTGGTAGCTGTAGTAGGCACCGTCGGTGATGATGACATGGTCTAACAGGTGCAGGCGCATCACCTCGCAGGCCTTCCGGATGCTCTGCGTCAGTGCATCGTCTTCACGACTGGGGTGCAGGCTGCCCGACGGATGGTTGTGGCAGAAGGCGACGACGGTAGCGTTATGCAAAAGAGCTTCGCGCATGATGATGCGCACGTCGACACTCACACCGGTGATGCCTCCGTGGCTGATGCGCTCTTTGTGGATGAGCCTGAAGTTCTGGTTGAGCAGCAGAATCCACGCTTCTTCCACATCAAGATCCTGCATCTTGGGATGCATCACGCTGTAAATGGCCTCGGCCGAGTTGATCTGCGGACGTTCTTCTGCCTTTTCCAGCTGCCGACGCTTGCCCAGTTCGCAGGCAGCAAGCACGGTGACGGCTTTGGCCGGCCCCATACCAGTGTATTCCGTCAGTTCGCGGATAGTCATCTTCCCCAATGTATTCAGGTTGTTCTGGCAGTCGTTCAGGATGTGCTTCATCAGGTCGACAGCACTCTCCTTCGTTGAGCCGGAGCCTATCAGGATGGCCAGCAGCTCGGCATTGCTCAAGGCTTCTGGCCCTAAGGCCATCAACTTCTCGCGCGGACGGTCTTCTTCTGCCCAGTTGTTGATGGTCAGTTTCATTGATAAAAGTTCTTTTCGAAAGCGGTGAACATATCCTGGCCTCTGACGCAACGTTTCCACCAAGCTTCAAGAAAACCGAAGCCGTAGCCCATGAGCTGGGTGAAGGCGGCGGGAACGCTGAGCAGCCCCACGCGTAGCGAGCGGTTCTTGCAAGTGGAGTCGATAAAGATAACGAGCGAATAAAACAGGATGGGAATCCACGGCAGGGCTGCCATGAGATACCAACGGTGGAAATGCGTCGGGTCGTAGTGCATCAGGGCCCTACCGACAGCCGAACACAGCAACAAGGCGATGACCCCGACGGTAAACACCATCGGCAGCAGGTGTACCAGCTTGAGCGTTCCGGGGTGGAGCTTCATCAGATTGATACGGGCAATGCCCGAGTTGTACACCTGACGGAAGAACTTCCTGAAGTCGGTGCGCCGCTTATGCCACACCCATGCCTCGGGGAAGAGTCGCGTTGAGCAGCCGGCTTCCACGATGCGATAAGAGAAGTCGATGTCTTCGCCGAAACGCATCTTCGAGAAACCGCCAAGCCTTTCGTAGACATCGCGGCGGATGCCCATGTTGAACGAACGCGGGAAAAACTTGTCGAGCTTCTTCTTTCCACCGCGGATGCCACCGGTGGTAAAGAAAGAGGTCATCGAATAGCTGATGGCTTTCTGCACCGGCGTGAACGACTCGTGGGCGCGGTCGGGGCCGCCAAAGGCATCGGCAGGCTCTCTGTCGAGCTCGCGCGATACCTCTTCTATATATGCGCGCGGGAGGACGACGTCGGAGTCGAGCACAATGAAATAATCGCCGCGAGCCCGTTCAGCACCGTAGTTACGGCTCTGTCCGGGCCCGCTGTTAGGCTTGGTGAAATACTGCACGTCTAATCGGTCGGCATATTTCTCCACGATAGCGCGGCAGTCGCGCTGTGAACCGTCTTCCACTATGACCACCTCGAAGTCTTTCTCCGTCTGCGAACAAAGACTTTCGAGCAGTTCGTCCACCTCGTCAGGACGGTTGTAGACGGGAACAATCAGCGAATATCTCATGCCTTTGTTATTCCTTCACGCGCTGCAGATACGATCCGTCGCGGGTGTCCACCTGCACGAGTTCGCCCTCGTTGATGAACAGCGGCACGCGAATTTCGACGCCTGTCTCCAGAGTGGCGGGCTTGGTAGAGTTGGTGGCGGTGTCGCCCTTGATACCAGGCTCGGAGTGAGTAATGCGCAGGACGGTCTTCACCGGCATCTCGGCATAGAGGATGGTATTGGTGTCAGCATCGCTCACCACTTCAACGATGTCGCTCTCCTTCATGTAGTCGACACCTGTGATGAGGTCCTTGGCGATGGGAATCTGGTCGTAGGTCTCCTGATTCATGAAGATGTAGTCGGCACCCTCCTGATAGAGATACTGATAGGGGCGGCGCTCCACACGCACATCCTCCAGAGCCTCACCGATGTTGAAGCGCTTCTCCAGCACACGGCCGCTGACAACGTCCTTCAACGTGGTGCGCATAATGGTGTTACCCTTGCCCGGCTTCACATGCAGGAAGTCGATGCAGAAATACAGCTTGCCGTCCATGCGGATGCAAGTTCCTTTTTTAATGTCTTGTGATTTAATCATAATGCAATATATGGTTTGTAAATTGTTGTCTTGATGCCAAATCGGCTTTAAACGGCTGCAAAGTTACGAAGAAAATGGAAAAAAACATAAAACTTTTCATGAAAAATTGCATAATTCTTTGGTAATTCAAAAGAAATGCGTAATTTTGCAGCCCAAAAGTGGTGAATAGCGCCGCTTGATGCAGAAAATAACATAACAAAATAGATTAAAGAAGATGAAAAGAACATTTCAGCCTCACAACAGGAGAAGAGTGAACAAGCACGGCTTCCGTGAGAGAATGGCGACGAAGAACGGTCGCCGCGTATTGGCTTCGCGCCGCGCCAAGGGTCGCAAGAAACTGACAGTATCCGACGAGAACCACGGCAAGTAAGTCGCTTCGTCACAACAGGAAAAGGAGAGGGAGACAATGTCGCACCGCTAAAGGCGACGCTGTTTCCCTCTTTTTTTGTGCCGCCGATGCCTTTTCAGTTTTGTATATGACGCAAATACAGTCTGTATACGACGCAAATACAAGCTGTATACGACGCAAATACAAGCTGTATATGACGCAAATACAAACCCAAAACGATATAGATGTGCGCAACAAACGCTTTTTTTCTTCATTTTATTTCGCATTCTCGTATTTTTCCATTAACTTTGCATCAGATTTGCAAACATACATAGGATGAAAGCAGCAGAGATTGCAAAGAAGATATTCAGCCTCGGCCTATGGGCAAACCTCCTGGCCATGGTCCTGGTCGTCGTATTGTTGTGCTTCGGCGTGAAGTACGGCATTGACCTCTATACGCATCACGGCGAGAAGATCCAGGTGCCCAACGTGCGGCACAAGTCGTTTGCCGACGCCGAGCATATCCTCGACAAGCTGGGTCTTCAGATAGCTATCAGCGACACCGGATACGTCAAGACCCTCCCGCCCGACTGCATTCTCGAGCAATCACTCGTGCCGGGACAGGTGGTCAAGTCGGGGCGCACCGTCTATGTCGTGGTCAACGCAAGCAGCACACCCACGCTGACCATCCCCGACGTCATCGACAACAGCAGCTACCGCGAAGCACGGGCACGCCTGACAGCCATGGGCTTCAAGGTGGGCGACCCCGAATATGTGCCTGGCGAGAGAGACTGGGTCTACGGCATCAAGTGTAAGGGAAGGCTCGTCGGCACGGGGCAGCGCGTACCGGTAGACGCTTACATCATCATCCAAGTAGGCGACGGCCGGCGCGACCTCTCCGACAGCGTGGCCTACATGGAGGCCGAACCCGTTCAATATGAGGAGACAGAAGAGGTAATCATCGACGGCGACAACCCCACCGGCAACGAAGGTGGCGCAGAGGAAGTCGACGAGTTTGAGGTGGTCACCTCGCCAGAGGAATAAGCAATGACAGACAGCAATATCTCCATAAACGCACAACCTATAGAGAATCCGGACAGTCTCGGCAATCTTGACAGTCTAAACAGT